>CAKNAD010000056.1:0-10730 GCA_929200515.1 Candidatus Gorgonimonas leptogorgiae
TAATCTCACAGACTTCTAATTTTTAAGGTTACTGTCAGGTCAGGTTTGAGCTACTGCAAATAAAGGAAATAAAAAACAATTTAAACTATACTTTCTAATATATCGCTATCAGATGTTTTTATTCTTTTTATCTCATTTATTTCCACTAATGATCTATCATGAGGCACTTTGCCTCTTGATAGTATTATTGCTTTTTTAAACTCTTTAAAACTATACAGTTGTTTTTTATACACTATTGGATCTTTAAGAAATTTACTGTTAAGTTTTTCTAATAATATAATACTAGGCTTATTTAAAAACTCGGTTATATCGCCTTGATATCCTTCTAAATTTTTATATTTTATTTTCTTAAGATCTTTTACAGAAGAAGCTAACGTTAACGAATTACAAATTGAACATAGAAAATTTGATTGAAAACAGCGAACTAGAAAATATATAATAATTTCTATGGATGTTGTAATTAATAAAAAAATTTCTACTCCATAGAAAAGTTCTGATGGTATATTTATTATATTACTTACGTTTAAAAGCCATATAACAAAAGAAACTGCCTGCAGAGTAACAATAATGCCGATTATAGCGCTAAATAATTTAGAAGTATTATTGACAACTCTTCTAAACACTTCAGATGGTTGTAAAACTCGCGTTCTAAATCGAGATATTCGAGTTGCTTCTAAATTTTGGTTGTTTATAAGTTGCTGTTCTATATCTATATTCTGCTGATCTAAGCCAGTAGGATTTATATTATTATTTGGTATTATATTAATATTCTGCATGCTATTTGAAATTTGCATTATATACTTTTCTTCTTTTTATAGGCTTATATAATTATTTACTCAGGTTAAGCATCTATACACGTGGCAGTTGGAAATGCTAGGTTTCACCTGCCACGTGTATAGTAACCATCTTTGTAACTAGTATAACACTTATTTACTAATCAGCTACTCTTTATTAGCTACCTATCCTCAATATTTTTGCAAAGTCAATAGCTTCTTCTTTGTTTCTAGGATCAGATACAAGTTTTTTTTCTTCTTCTAGTGTTACTAAACATTTCATAAAGGCATTAAAAGAATATACCGTATCGTTATATTTAATTGGATCATTCCAGCCACCATATTGCATAGATTTTTTAAGCAAATAACATTCCAATGTTTTATTTTCTTCACTAGCAGTAGCTAAAGGTAATTTACGCCAGATATCAGATGAATGTTCTTGCATAATTTGTAGCATACTCTTATTCTTAATATTAATTATTTTTGAATGTTCCGTCATTAAAATAATGGTGGAGTCTATGTTTAAAATTGATGCGCCTACTAATTTGCTTTCTTGTTTAGAAGGATCTCGTTCTTGCAATTCCACTGTTACATTATTTTCAAAAATATCCTTACAATCGCCAGCATTATAAAAATTAAATAGGCGAAAATTAGTTATTTGCTGTTCTGTTAGATTTTCTGGTGCTACTTTTGATGATAACTTAATCTTTTTTTGTTGCAATAAATTTTTTGTAGCTTTATTCACTGATGGGCAATTAATTATTTGTAGATTGTAGCTCGATATTTCAATATATTTTAGCGAGTTACAATTAATTAAACTTATCTGTCCTGAACCGCAATGAATACCATCTACTTTTATTAATGAAGAACAATCTTTTATAAAAACATTTCCTGTGTTTGAAATGCTTGTTCCCTGTATCGACTCTAATTTTGAATTGTTAGAACAATGTATTTCTTGTGACGGTTTACTATATTCTCGTTCTAATTGATTAAGATTTTTTAAGTTTGTATTGTTTTCTATATAAGTTTCCATAACATTATCAGTAGTTACTTCAGTAACATTGTTACAACCTTTCATAGTGAGTTCCAATTTGTTTTTTACAAAAATAGAACCTTGTATAGGAACATTTTCTAAATATAATTGTGTGCATTCTGTATTTTGGAGATACTCATTTGGTATATGTCTAAGATTTTTACAATTTTTTATCATTAATTTTTTTATATTTAAGCCACTTGGAATGCTTGTGACATCACAATTCTCTAATGCTAAATAAGTGATATTTTGTATATATAGATTATCAATATTTTTAGTATTTTTTAAATTCAATGTGTTCGCTATTATCAAGAAAATTTGCGAATTTAGATCGCAGTTTTCAAGCGTAACATAACCTTTTGCTTTTATAAAATGTACAACATTAGAATCTTTTGCAATAAGATCATGGAATTTTAGATCACTAGTTGTTGCCATATATTCGGGAAATCTAAATAATGATGATAATTTGTCCTCACGTAAACTACCAATCTCAGACTCATTTCCTAGTGGGTTTCCATGTATTATTCCAAAATATTCATAATTAAAATGTTCTAAGGTATATACTTTTGTTAGTCTAACAAGATCTAATACTATAGCTACAGGATTATTCCCACATCTAACATCGTTATAAATATCCCATACTTTCATAATTTTCGTATTCTCATTTATAGGATTTTGATTTTCTACAACTCTAGAGTTAGCCGATATTTCACGGCTTATTTCTGTAAGATTTTTAAAGAATTCGTTTATTTTTTGCATACCATGTTGTAACTTTTGCTGTATATCGGGTTGTGCTATTGATACTTCTCTATTTTCTAATTCAGCTGTAGGCGTGTTAAGTTCGTGATTATCATTAAATTTAACATAACACTTGCTAACTGTAGTGCTAGTTACAGTATAACCAGCAGGGGTAGCACCTATATTAGGAGTATTTTGTGGGCTATTAGCATTTTGTGGGTTTTCTGGCCTTATATTTACCCTAGATAATAAAGTTGAATTGTTCATAATAACAATAAGTCCTTTTTAAGTTAGATGAAAAGTTTAAATTATTACTCCAATATAATAAAAATATTTTAAAGAAGAAAATTTTTTACTAGAGATCATAAGTTTATAAAATTCTTTTTAAAATTTTATTAAAAGTAATTAGTTTAAAGATTAGTGATATTTTAAAATAGTTTATTGTAAAAAAATTATTGTTTTATAAATTGAAAATTATTAATGTTACAACTTAGCTACTAAAAATCTAATTATGTATTTTGAATTAGATGGTATATATAGCGCTACCCGTTAATACGTAGACACTTTTAGTAGTTACTTATATCATATGATAACTAGCAATAGAATCTCTTAATGTCTAAATCATAGCGATCACTGCTATACCATCCATTAAGTGTGTAAGGAACTATAACAGATTAAGATGAAAAAGTATAGTATTTTTATTAGATTTATAAGCATACATCTCTGTTAAAATCAATGCTTTCGTCAATCTAGTTGTCTACAGAATTCAAACCTTTAATTAACATAACTAAGTATGATTTTTCTAGTTGTTTTTTACAAAATTACGCTTATGCTAATAATATATTTCAACAGCAAGTTGATTAAGCTGTTGAAATTTTATCAGGACTTACTTTACTCTAACCTGTCCGTTCATTAGCATTGGTAGTAGCCAGTCGCAGAGGGTTTTTAACATTAAATTCTCGGAGTAAGACTGTTTAATACGATTAAACCACGATGAAACTAAATCATATATCAAAATATTCCTAGATATTCGACTGAATACAGGTTAGAATGGATTCTTTGTATAGGAATTAATTACAGGACGTTGTAAAATGAGCTCTCAAGAATATATTAACATTTATTTAGAAGATGGTAACCCTCAAGGAATAAAAACAGCAGAAAATAAAGCAAAAATAATAAAAGCCACCTTAGTTCCGTGGGAGTTATTATCAAAATTATCTGACTTAGAATATACTAAACAACATGGCATCTATTGCTTAGTTTATGATAATCAAGAACTTTATATAGGTAAATCTGACAACCTACATGATAGATTAAAAGTTCAAAGAAATAATGATAACCTTAATAACTGTAAATTTGTTATAATTTTTTATGCTAAAAAAGACGAGATAAATGAGTCTCATACAAGATATTTAGAATATTTAGCTACAGAAAAAATTAAAGAATTAAAGCAACATAGCCTTAAAAACACTCAAACAATAAAGGTTAATAATTGTACAGAAGAAACTAAAAGTCATTGTAATGAATATTTTAAATCAATCACTAAGTTATCTACAATATTATTAGGCTATCCTCTTTTTGAACATATGGGATATTATCAAGAAAAAACTGTTAGAAATGAAATAATTGATAATGAAATCGATGAAAATCTTTTTTTTCTTAAATGTGGTACAAAAGGCAGGGGAAAAGTAGATGCAACAATGCGAATCGATAATTCAACAACTCCAAAAAAATACATTGTTTTAAAAGGTTCTACTGTAGCTACTCAAGCAACTCCAAGTTATAAGCAAACAACTAGAAAACAATTAGAGGAAGAGGATATTATTAAAGACAATAAATTTACTCAAAACTACTCCTTTAACTCACCATCAACAGCATCAGGGTGTTGCATGTATGCTGCTTCTAGTGGAAATAAAGCTTGGAAAAATAAAAGTGGTACAAGCTTAGAAAAATACCAAACAGCAAAGTCACAAAAGTAAAAAAATATTAAAGGGTATTCAGTATTACTTGTCAACAAGTATTCGCTTTACTGTTGTTTTAATGTGGTCCTAAAAAACGATCACCATTAAAATGAATCATATGATCAGGGGTTTCTGCGATCCAAACTTCAGTTTTCCAAGCTATATCTGTTTAGTATTTCTTGATTTAGTCAACACTAAACCTGCGAAACACTGCCTTGGCTAAAAACTTATAATCACTTGCTGAAAACCCGCATTTCCAACTGCCACCTGTATATCGCTAAAGAATGTCTCAACTACGGAGTTAGAGTGTAGTATTCAGTTTTTGAATGTGATATAATGCCAGATCAGTGAGTAAGATTAAAAACTCAATTATTAGATATCTATAATCCTGAAGAAGACAGTCTAAGATTTTATAAATTAGGTAAAAATTGGCGTAATCGGGTTGAACATCATAGTGCTAAGCCTGCTACTGATTTATTCTAAAATACTTTAATTATTTAACATCGCTATCCTATAGCTCTCATAACAACCCCAATAGGTTAGCGATACTATAAATATAGGGTAAAAATAGTTATTTTATGAAAAGTAATTTTTTTGTTATAATACAGCCAAGGCTTAGTTACCGATGTTTGCTTAAAACGCAAAATAGTGTATATAGCTACTATTAACAACACGAAAAAACTACTTGAATCGAAAACCACTCCTAATAAAGTAGTAGCTAAAAAACGTTGTCGTGCTTGCTCTTTAAAAGATTTATGTAATCCTGATTGGTTACGTAAGGATCATAGCAAATATTATATATTAATTAAATGTAAGTTATAAGGAAGTAATATGTCAGTAAGTAGTTTTAATAGTACTATAAACAATACTTTTAAGTCGCAAAAATTTTCAGAAGAAAATAACAGTGAAACATTTAATAGAGGAATATTCGCTGGTAGAGATATAGATCGCATCAAAAAACCTGTTTCTAATTTAAACAAAGGAAAAAGTTTTTGGAAAATGTCACTAACCCAAAAATTTGTTTTTGGGTTAGGGCTTATCTCTGGAGTAGGTGGCAGTAATGTAGTTCAAAAAAATAGTGAAACTTGTGAATTAAGTAATGTCTGTAGCAGTAAAACGCTAGCCACATCCACAACATTTGATCTACCGGTTTGCGAGCAGTTTAGTTTTTTAGAGCAAGTCGGTAAGATAAACATAATGCCAAATTTCCCTTTAAAAAAATCTGATGAAATCCGTGCTAGTTTTAAGTTTAATGAACGAGAATATCTAACAATATCTAAAAAATTTACTGATATTGCAGAAGATTTGCATTGCATACAAGGCATGCAAGATATTCTAACAAAAGCTACAAATTATATTACATCACATTGTCAATATTTTAAATGGGCATTTCATGATAAAAACAGTGGTGTTGCTTATAAAATGTGTTTTCAATACAAACTTACAAAGTGTATGGCTGATAATATTAATGGCTTAGAAAGTTATCAAAGTGCCATAGCTGAAATAATAAAATTTATGTCAGAATCCTATGAAGCATCAAGATGTTTTGAAAATAATTTAGAAGATATAGTAAGTAAACATGAAATATATGTAGCAAAACTATTTGATTTGCTTTTTAAAACTACTTCCATGATGTATGAAGACTTACGTGAATCCTCAAAAAATATAGAACCAGCAGAACAAGAAGGATTTTATTTGCATTATCAGCATGTAAAAGCTATTTTAGATAAGTCTAAAATAATATATAAAAAATGTAAACCGAGAGATACTTTTAAAACTCCTTTAAAAGATATGTTAAAAAAAAATAATAATTTGTTTTTAATTGAATATAATCAATGTTTTATTGATTCTTATCTACAGGAGACTACAAAATTATTAGCAATTGTAAAAGAACAAAGAGAAAAAATAAGATATTTTTTTCCAGATGATACGAATAAAGTAAAAAAATATATTTTAAGTGGTTTATATAGTATGTATTCTTTAGGTGGCTTATTCGCTACTTCGTTAACTACTTATTCTTTATTTAATAAATTTATAAAGACAAAATATAAAAAACCAAATATTGATTTAATTTTAAAACAACTTGTTATAAAAAAAATAGATGACTTTGATCAAAAAATTAAACAATGTGAAAGGGTATCTCAAAATAATATTGATTTTACAAAGAAAGCAATTACAATGCCTAATAACTGGTTTATTCCTAGGTTAGAAATTTTTACTGAAAAAACAACACCATCGCATAATATTAAAAAAAATAAAAAACTTTCTTCAAATTATCTTATGTCTGAAAAACAAAAAAATACTAAGGATGCTAGCCATATTATACAAGAGATACCCAAATACCCATGGCAAGATTCAGAAATATGTTTTGATGATCCACATATTAAACCTATTATAAATCATAATGAAAATATAGTAGCATATGCATATTTTAATGATGAATCATTAGATAAAAAATTTACAAAATCCGACATAAAAAAAATGCAAGAAATACATACTGCTGGTAGAATGACTCCTCATTTGAAAAACTCTACAGGATATAAAGTATTTCAATATAAAAAACAGCAAATTTGGGAATTTAAAATTGCTGGAAATAACAGGTTGTATGGAGTGCCAATAAAAGCTAATAATAAAGAACAAAAAATAAAAATAGCCCCACTAGTTATTTTTGATATGTCCTTAAGAAAAAAATTAGGAGGAGACGATTAATAATCATAATGTTTTTTAATTGATCATTAACAGTCTCAATTAATTCTTTTGTAACATTAGTTTATCAAAAGAACTCAAAGATTATTCTTTCATGTTTTTTTAACTTTTGTTACTATATTGATATTTTTTTTCTTTGATGAAGCAGATAATTCACTGGCAATATACACCTTCTGCTATTAACAATAAAAAATAAATAAGTTATGAATTTTATTTGCTTTAAAACTCTAATTTAAATTATTAGCTATAATTCGTGTAAATACAGCAATTTAGATGCGTTTACCCTGAGATAGCATTCAGTTTGTGTGTAATTTAGGTATTTATCTGACAACAGCTTTTTAGCACTAAATATTAGCTAAGCAACAGCACAATGCTTAGTTGTGGTGGTTATTTCACTTTAACCTGTCCGTTCATTAGCATTGGTAGTAGCCAGTCGCGGAGGGTTTTTAGGGTTTAATATGCTACAAATCATTTGTTGATTCAATAAACTTAGCTATAGCCTCATTATTTTTAGTATCATAACTTGCTTTATTTTGAAGATTTTTAGCTAAGTAAAATTCACTTTGAGCATACTCTTTTATGGTATCTTGAGTTGTTGACATTATTTCTAAAATAAAATTTTTAATATCCGTAACTGTAGTTATAGATAATTCTATAACCTTACTATTAGACGGATGTATTTTATCACCATGACTTATCGAATTTCTAGTACTTAAGAATTTATTAATATACTGTTCCCTTAATTCAAATCCTTCGTAGCAATTTACCCCTATAACTGTTAATATATTTTTATATACTTTATAATTGAGATTATCTTTGGTATTGATAATTGATTTATCTATACTGCCACTTTTTTTAATATCAAAATGAAAATTACTTTCTTGTTTAGTTTTAAAATGATCACAAAAATTTAATTCATTTTTTATAGAAAGTATTTCACTAGATGGTAAAATATATTTAACTAGATTTTTAGTAGAAATACAAATAAAGTTATTTAACAAGTTATTATGTGTAATCTTTTTATTAGACACATACTGTAAATAAAGTTTAGCTATATTTTTAATATAGCCCTCCCAATGAGCATAGAGCATTAAAATCATTGACTTTAATAAAGCTTCACTGTTTTCATTGTTCTGTAACATACTATAAAGGCGAGAAATTTCAGTTTTTCTCCACGATAAATCGTTGTCTAATTTTTTATATAGTTCGTCAATAGTCATATTAAATATCTCTATTTGAAATATTTAAATGATAATTCCGTTAATAGCTTGTAACGATTAAGTGCTTTAGTTCCAGGTTCTGTTATATTTTTGTAAACTTCATCTTTATATATTGTACCTATTATAGACTTAATTTTATCTGCAGTAATATTTTTATATCTATCTAAATTTTTAGATAATCCTGGAAGAATAACTTCATACATTTGAGTAGAAAAAGCATTTGTGTACTTCTTAGTTTCATTATCATATTTTTTAAATGCTTGTTCACCTAATAACTTGTCTAACAACTCTAATGATGCTTTAAATTCTTCTAAAGAATTACTAAGATTAAAATCTTTGTTTTCAATAAGCTTTATAGTTTCTTTATCAATAAAGTCTCTAACATGTATTTGCGATATCGAATAGTTATTAAAACAGTTGCTATTGTATCTAGCAATTAAATATCTAAGTATGAATTCCATTCTTTCTTTTTCTTCTTCCTTTTTTTCCGATATAGGAGTAAGCTTAACAAAAACCTCATCTTTTTTAAATTTATTAATTTCATTATAAAAGTCTTTATTGAGCATAATAATTAGGCAGTTTCTTAGTTCTTGATTAGATAAATGTACTCCACCAGTGTTTAGTCGTTGAAAAACTTCATACTGCGACTGTATACTATTTTCTGTCAAAATTATGTTTATAGTAAGTTTTGCTCTTTTAATTATACGCTGAATATCAGCCGGGATAGTTTCCCATGTTTCTCCATCTAAAGATGGTATATATTTGCAAGTTTCTAATTTTAAAGGTTTCTTGCCATCATGTTGCAAATTACCAGTTAACTCTAATATAGTAGATAATCTTTGTACTCCATCAACCACATCCCAAGTGCCATCTTGTTTTTGAGCTACAAATATAGGTGGAATAGGAATTCCAATTATTAAAGATTCGATAAAATCAGTTTTTTGTTTATCCTTCCATCTATATAATCTTTGATACGCTGGATTTAAAGACATTTCTTTTTCATTATAAACATTAATAATTTCACCAACGCTCATATTATAATGATCCGTTTTTAATTCTTTGCGTGCTTTGGCTACTTGATCTAAAATATTTTTATGTTTTTCTGTTATATCAGTCATGATGGTTCTCTTTAATATTGTTTTAATGTGCAGCTAAATTAAAATAAATTATATGATCAGCATTAAGCAACCCTAATGTAGCTAATATTTCTTTGGCTTGCTTTAATTTTATTAATCTTTTATTTTCAAGTGTAGACATCAAAACTCCCACTGAAATATTACAAATTCAATTCAGTATTGACTATATGGTCAATTTTACTTTGATCAAAACATTTATGTTTAATAATTTTTTTACCAATCTTAATAATATATTCTTTATTTGGAAAGTACATCATTCTGATTTCTGTTGCGTTAACCTGCGTATTGCCAGAAACACACCTAAAATAATCATCCATAAAAGATGAATTGAATACTGCTGCAATTCCGTATGCTTCTACTAAAGAAAGCTTTTTATTTTTAGAACCTATATAATTTATTTTATTGCCAAAAGCTATAAAATCATTGTTAAATTCATTTTTATTATAAACTCCTGCTATTAATCTTTTATTATCATCTTTAGTGGAAAATCTTCTAAGCAAAACATAATTAGAGTTTGGTAAGGTTACTTTTTCATGATTGTCTGCTAATTTAAATCTAACGTCTTTTTTATGTAATCCATTCCAAATTGTTTCTAGTGTGGTGATATTATGATGTCGATATAACGGAACTGAGTTATGTATATTTGTTATACTTATTAGATATTCACGACATCTGTGTTCTACAACAGGCCCGGTAGAAATATAGTAATCTGTATCACTAAAAATAGATTCAAGTTTTTTTGCTGATTTAAGTATAGAAGCAGATTTTGCTGTTTCAGGTATTTTAATCATTCGATCACAACTAGAATTAGCTATAATTAAATTATTAGAATAAATATTTTCTTCTGCTATATTAATAGTTTCAGCACATTCGCTACTTCGGATTTTAATACAACTATTTTGCTTTTCTTTGATAAAACTACAAATAATATTTTCCTGTAACACTGATGATAGCTTATCTTTAAAAAGTTTATCTCTTCTTTTAAAAATATGTATTAATGATAATGAACTGTTATTTAAAATATAATTTCTAAATCCTTTAAAATATAATCCATTAGTAAAACTTCTGGGAGTTATAGAAATTAATTGTCCTTTTTGCTGTAAGCAATTAATTGCTATTGCCATAAAAGATGCATAAATATTCGGATCACCTTTATATAAATC
>CAKNAD010000056.1:10740-13173 GCA_929200515.1 Candidatus Gorgonimonas leptogorgiae
ATTTTGCGTAACTTGATTTTTTTACATTATATTTAAAATACGGAGGATTTATTATAGAAATATCAAATTTAATAAGTTCTGCATCTTGATCTGGTCTAGATAACACAAAGTCTTTATTATTTATTATAAATAAAAAATTAATATTTATTTGTAATAAATAATTTTTTATCATATTCAGATTTTGTTTTAAATGAGGAATAACTTCGATATCTATTTCATAGACTGATACAAATATAGTTGTTGGATTATACTTGATACATTCTAGTACTGCCTGAATTGCAAGTACCCCAAAACCAGCTCCTGCATCTAATATCCTTATATATTTTTTTTGAGGTTTTTGTATTAATGATGCCATATAGGTAGCAATGTTATGGCTAGTATAAAATTGCCCGTATTTTTTCCTGTGATCAATGCATCGATTGTTAATTGAACTAGAAATAAAATCAATAAGATTGCTATATTTTGCATGGTTTGAATTTGAAACCATATTTTTCAATGGCATATTATTTAATTGCATTGTGTTATTCCATGTAAAACAATCGTGTAGAGCTATAGCAGGATATTAAACAGATTCTTTGGTATCTTCTCCTATAGATAATCTAGTAAGGTTTACGAAGATTTTAACTGCTTAACTTGGTATATGCAATATATTTTTAATGCCTGGAAGCCTGTTAAAATGTTGATAAGTTTTATTTCAACCTATGCAAAAGCATATTAATAATATCTTTTTTAGTTTTAAGGTTAATTTAACTTTATAGAAATGCTATTGGCATTGCCTATTATTGTGGCAAGATGGATAGGAGTAGTGATTTTTTTATGTTTATTAAGACTATCTAGCAAGGATATTGCTAGATAATTTTAACCGTTATGCTAATAATATATTTCAACAGCAAGTTGATTAAGCTGTTGAAATTTTATCAGGACTTACTTTACTCTAACCTGTCCGTTCATTAGCATTGGTAGTAGCCAGTCGCAGAGGGTTTTTAACATTAAATTCTCGGAGTAAGACTGTTTAATACGATTAAACCACGATGAAACTAAATCATATATCAAAATATTCCTAGATATTCGACTGAATACAGGTTAGAATGGATTCTTTGTATAGGAATTAATTACAGGACGTTGTAAAATGAGCTCTCAAGAATATATTAACATTTATTTAGAAGATGGTAACCCTCAAGGAATAAAAACAGCAGAAAATAAAGCAAAAATAATAAAAGCCACCTTAGTTCCGTGGGAGTTATTATCAAAATTATCTGACTTAGAATATACTAAACAACATGGCATCTATTGCTTAGTTTATGATAATCAAGAACTTTATATAGGTAAATCTGACAACCTACATGATAGATTAAAAGTTCAAAGAAATAATGATAACCTTAATAACTGTAAATTTGTTATAATTTTTTATGCTAAAAAAGACGAGATAAATGAGTCTCATACAAGATATTTAGAATATTTAGCTACAGAAAAAATTAAAGAATTAAAGCAACATAGCCTTAAAAACACTCAAACAATAAAGGTTAATAATTGTACAGAAGAAACTAAAAGTCATTGTAATGAATATTTTAAATCAATCACTAAGTTATCTACAATATTATTAGGCTATCCTCTTTTTGAACATATGGGATATTATCAAGAAAAAACTGTTAGAAATGAAATAATTGATAATGAAATCGATGAAAATCTTTTTTTTCTTAAATGTGGTACAAAAGGCAGGGGAAAAGTAGATGCAACAATGCGAATCGATAATTCAACAACTCCAAAAAAATACATTGTTTTAAAAGGTTCTACTGTAGCTACTCAAGCAACTCCAAGTTATAAGCAAACAACTAGAAAACAATTAGAGGAAGAGGATATTATTAAAGACAATAAATTTACTCAAAACTACTCCTTTAACTCACCATCAACAGCATCAGGGTGTTGCATGTATGCTGCTTCTAGTGGAAATAAAGCTTGGAAAAATAAAAGTGGTACAAGCTTAGAAAAATACCAAACAGCAAAGTCACAAAAGTAAAAAAATATTAAAGGGTATTCAGTATTACTTGTCAACAAGTATTCGCTTTACTGTTGTTTTAATGTGGTCCTAAAAAACGATCACCATTAAAATGAATCATATGATCAGGGGTTTCTGCGATCCAAACTTCAGTTTTCCAAGCTATATCTGTTTAGTATTTCTTGATTTAGTCAACACTAAACCTGCGAAACACTGCCTTGGCTAAAAACTTATAATCACTTGCTGAAAACCCGCATTTCCAACTGCCACCTGTATATCGCTAAAGAATGTCTCAACTACGGAGTTAGAGTGTAGTATTCAGTTTTTGAATGTGATATAATGCCAGATCAGTGAGTAAGATTAAAAACTCAATTATTAGATATCTATAATCCTGAAGAAGACAGTCTAAGATTTTATAAATTAGGTAAAAATTGGCG
>CAKNAD010000057.1:0-251 GCA_929200515.1 Candidatus Gorgonimonas leptogorgiae
AAACAAAAAAAAAAAAAAAAACACGAAGAGTCCTCCTTTTTATATAGAATATAGATGAAGATGGGTAATGGTAAACACTTCGAACACCAGCCTAGTCTATAACATCTTCAGAAGCACATTGTAAAGTATAAGCTATCATATTTACATACCTATCATATCTTGTAAATTTATCTATATTAGACTTTGCGAATATTGGTATAAATTTATTAGTAAAGATGGTATTATCTTCAATGTCATTAAATAATGATTTT
>CAKNAD010000057.1:261-13087 GCA_929200515.1 Candidatus Gorgonimonas leptogorgiae
TCTAACATCAACCATTATTTGTTTGTTTTTTTCATTTTTAATACTGTTTTCAAGTGTTTTAAAAATATCGCTAAATGTGTTTTTAAAAAATGTTTCTACACTACTAAGACTTTCATCTGCGGCTTCAAGCTTTTGTTTGTAATTCCTCGCTTTTTTAGCATTTTTTACTCTAAGTTGATATGATTTAATTAATTGTTTATCTTCATCTTTTAATTGAATAAATAGAGTGTTCATCTTGTTTTTCATATGTTCAAGTTGTTGTATCGTTGGTTCATACTTTGGGTCTTTTTCTTTGATTGGGCTTTGTAGTATATCTTGTATTTTACTTTCATATTGTGAAATATTTTTTTGTAAAACCTGTATTTTATTTGCAGTTGAGTTCTTATAATTTGCTTCAGGGTTTATAGCTTTCCTATACTCTTCAGTGGTGATTTCAAAAGGTAATGTCTTTATTGATTTATTATGGCTTTTTATATCTGCTATTATTTTTTCCATTTTTTCTATATTTTCTATTTCTATTTCTATTTCTATTTCTATTTCTGTTTCTATTTCTGTTTCTGTTTCTGTTTCTGTCGCATCATCATAAAAACCTAAAGTTTCTAGCTTGTTTATTATTTTATCTATATTTATATATTTTTCATAAATATCATCAAATATTGCATTCAGGTTTGAAATTTGTTTTTTACTATGTGAATCTTGCTTTTTTAGCATTAATTCCATTACCTTATGTAACTCTTTGTAATCAATATTATCTTGATCAGGCAATATATCTTTTAATTTATTTTTTAAAAATCTATGAATCTCAATATCAATAAGCTTTTGTTTCATTTTATTAATAGATATTTTTTTAGCGACGCTTTGGGTTATTACATGTCCTAGGGCGAAAATACCAGCAATTATTGGCAATACTACAGCAGCGACCAACCATAATGCACCAACAATAATTCCAACCACAATCAACATTATAAACTCAAAGCCAGTAGTACCACCACTAGTATTAAAATTATTACATTGAGGAAATAAGCAACCAATCAAAAATGTTGCAACACTAAGCATCCAAGTTTTTCGATAGCTTTGGTAACGATCGCTGTGTTTTTTAAATGAGTCTACATTTTCTTGTATTCCTTGATCTAAATATTGCATAAACGAATCAAAGTCTTCTGGTGTTTTGTCATCAATATTAGAAACATTATAGTGTTCTATTGGTCTTAGTGTATTGCTATCACTATCTATTTTTGCTGTATGTCTTATATTATCGGTGTTAGGTGTATCATTCTCATTTTGTGTGCAAGGCTTATTTATAAGACTAGAAGTAGAATGAGTTGGTATCTTTTCGCTTTTCATAACTGTGTTCCCCGTAAATAAATAGCCAGGGTAAACGCATCTAAATTGCCGTATTTACAATACTTATAGCTAATAATTAACTATAAAACATACTGTTTCTTAATTTTATAAATAAATCAAGATTATTTATGTTTAATCTGTATAAATTAAGAACAAAGTTAAATATATATTTTTCAGCGATTATTTGGCACTTTACACAACATATTTGGTAACAAGTAGGATCTTGCTCATCACTTATAAACGCTGGTAATTAGATGCGTTTGCCCTGATAAATAGCTTGCTTTGTTGACAATCTTTTATATATAAGTAAGTTCAAATATCAGGTTTATGTTATATTATAGTTCAAAATGCATGCTTTATACTTCATAATATCCTTTTATGTGTATACACGAGCAATTAAGATGTCTTTATCCTCTATTATGTAACTCGGTAAGTATTGCTAGCTAGTAATTTGCCTTTTCAGATAAAGACCCAACACTTTTTTTACCTTCGAGGGATAGACCTAAAACTGCATAAATATTTTTTTGTGCATAGTAGTCATTTTCTTTTACTTTATAAAATATTGCATTGAGCCAAACAACTGTATAAACAGCATCTAATTTTTTAATTCTATAATTAATCTATTAGTTACTGCTAATATCGTTGCTTCAGAAACATCTACAGCATATACAGCTTGTGTAATCAACTTCTATATGGGAATGAATTTTTTTATTATTTGTAGTTTGAACGATATAGCTCCATTTCAGACTGTAACTTAGCTTCAGTTAATTGTTTGATAAGCGGTGTTAAAATACCTTCTTCTAGGTAAAGTAAGTCTTATTAATATTTTTATTAAGCAATAAATAATCGTTTAGATTATAAAATTGTTAGTTTGTTAGAATAAATTGCAGTTATTGTGTTTTTGTACAAGTTTATTTGTTTGTTTATGACTATACTTATGTTTCTTTGTTGCAGTTAGTTATAATTTAAATATTACTCTACATACTTTAATGCTTGTAGTAATAGCTTGCTAAATAACTATAATAATAAATAAGCAATTTATAAATTATTCTAACTTGTAACAAAGGCTATATAAAAAATATTAATGCATTATTTTTTTTCGGTATTGGAATAAAGTATTATAAATATCTTGACTAGATATTTTATCTTGAGCTTTATCAATTTCTTCTAAATTGAAAAAAGGACCTATCTCCACTCGAAACCAATCTTTTTGGGTATTAAATTTAATTTTTTCTATAACAGAAACAAACCCAAGGCATTCTATTTTAGAAACAATGCTTTGTGCCTGTTTTAAGTTTTTAAAAATTCCTATTTGTAAATAATACACTGTTTGTTTAGTTGTAGCTTTTATTACAGTATTATTATTGTTAGTATCTTTATTTAATACTGTATTATTAGTTTTTTGCTCGTGGCTAATAATAGAATAATCTTGTTTATTAGTAATATTGTTTTCTGTATGATTTTTAGGTAAGTAATAATAAAACTTAAATTTTGGTATGGCTGGTTGATTATTTAGGTTTTCTGTGGTTTGCACATCTAGTTGCTCTACAGCTATATAGTTTTTAGTTTTAGTAAAATCAATAGCTAATAGATAACAACAACATATTGTTATCAAGCATCCGGTAATACTACCTAAAACTAAATAAGCTATATTAATAGCGTTAATATTTAGTTTAAATCTTGTGAATACTGCTTTACTAGCTCCACGCTTTAGTATCTTGTTACGTAGAAACATTGATTTTCTCTATAGATAATAAACAATTATATTACCGCCATTAACATCACTATAGATATTCACTGATATCAGGGCAAGTGCATATAAGGTTTCTGTCGCCTTTAGCGTTATCTACACGGTTAACTGATGGCCAAAATTTATTTTGTTGTAGATATGCTAATGGAAATACAGCTTGTTGCTTGGAATATGGATAATCCCAATTGTCATCTGCTAGGTCAGCTATACTATGAGGTGCATTAATTAATGGATTGTTATCTTGTGACCATACGCCGGTTTCTACTTGGGTTATTTCCTGTTTAATTGCAATCATTGCATTAATAAAACGATCAAGCTCTGCTAGTGATTCCGACTCCGTTGGTTCTATCATTAATGTTCCAGGTACTGGAAATGACATTGTAGGTGCATGAAAGCTATAATCCATTAATCTTTTAGCTATATCTTCTTCAGATATTCCGGTAGCTTTTTTTATGGGTCTAATATCAATAATGCATTCATGCGCTACTTTATTATTTTTACCTGTATAAAGTAACGGATAATATTCTGATAATTTACTAGCAATATAGTTAGCATTTAAAATTGCAACTTGCGTAGCTCGTCGTAATCCTGTTCTACCTAAAGTAGTTATGTACATCCAACTTATTGCTAATAAAGAAGCACTACTAAAAGGAGCAGCGGCTACAGAATTTTTTGTTTTTGCATCAGAAACAGTACAATGTGTAGGTAGATATGGCTGTAGATGGGATTTAACTCCTATTGGCCCCATTCCAGGACCACCACCGCCATGAGGTATAGCAAAGGTTTTATGCAAATTTAAATGACAGACATCGGCACCTATAATGGCAGGATTGGTTATTCCGACTTGAGCATTCATATTAGCGCCATCTAAATAAACTTGACCACCATGTTGATGAATGACCTCACATATATGTTTGATTTTATCTTCAAAAACTCCATGGGTTGAAGGATAAGTAACCATTAGTGCCGCTAAATCATTTTGGTGCTGAGTTGCTTTTGCTGTTAAATCGTTAACATCTATATTGCCTTGTTGATCGCATTTTACAATTACAATTTTCATGCCTACCATAGCAGCTGAAGCAGGATTAGTTCCATGTGCAGACTGTGGAATTAAGCAAATGTTTCTTTCGGGGTTATTATTTGCTATATGAAAATCTCTAATGGTAATTAAACCTGTAAATTCACCTTGTGCACCAGAGTTTGGCTGCATGGAAATAGCATCAAAACCAGTGATTTCTTGCAAGTAATTTTCTAATTCAGTTATTAACTGTATATAACCTTGAGCCTGATCTTGCGGTACAAATGGATGCATATCGGCTAAATGTTGCCAAGATAACGGCTGTAATTGCGAGGTTGCATTTAGTTTCATGGTGCATGATCCTAGAGGTATCATACCATGTACTAAGGAATAATCTTTTGCTTCTAAATGTTTTAAATAACGTAGTAATTCGGTTTCAGTATGATATTTAGAAAATACTGGATGCGTTAATATGGAGTCTTGCCTTAGCTGTTGTTGCTGAATGCCTATATGTGTAAAATGTTTATCTAACATAGCTTCTATTTGATAAATTTTCTCTACTTCAAAGTTATCTATATTAACTATGATTCTTATTAAGTTTATAATGTCGGTTACTGTCGTTAATTCATCTATACTTACAGCTATTTTATCTTTTTGTATAAGCCGTAGATTATATTTTTTAGCTAGTGCGCGCTGATAAATTTCTTGTTGTTTATCTTCAACTTCAAGAACTAGAGTATCAAAAAAACTAGTATTAGTTGTTATATAATATTCAGATAAAACCACACATAATATTTTTGTTAATGTATTTATGCGTTGAGCAATTGCTGTTAATCCTTGCGAGCCATGATAAATAGCATAGCATGTCGCCATGTTAGCAAGTAACGCCTGTGAAGTACAAATATTTGAGGTGGCTTTTTCTCTACGTATATGCTGCTCTCTAGTTTGTAAAGCTAATCTGTATGCTTTTTTATTACGTATATCAGTAGAAACACCGACTATTCTGCCTGGAACTAGGCGTTGATACTTTTTGGCAACTGCAAAAAAAGCAGCATGAGGACCGCCGTATCCCATGGGAACTCCAAACCTTTGACTATTTCCAAAGGCAATATCGGCTTGTAAGCTTCCTGGTGATTGCAGTAAAGTTAAAGCTAGTAGATCTGTTGCCATGGCAATTAAAACATTTTTTGTTTTAGCATCTGCAATTATATGTTTTAGATTAGGTATATCGCCGTAAGTATTGGGATATTGCAGTAAAAGTCCGATAATATCATCGTTGATATCTACTTCGGTAATATTTGCAACTTTAACGTTTATATCTAAATATTTTGATCTGGTTTTTAGTACATCAATAGTATACTCATGAACCGTTTCATCTACTAAAAAAACTGGTTGTTTGGTCTTGTTTTTAGATGCTCTGAAACATAAGGTCATAGCTTCAGCAGCGGCAGTTGCTTCATCTAGTAAAGAAGCATTAGCAATAGGTAATCCGGTAAGATCAACAACCATTTGCTGGAAATTAAGCAACATTTCTAATCTGCCTTGGGAAATTTCTGTTTGATAAGGAGTATAAGCAGTATACCAAGCTGGGTTTTCTAGTAAATTTCTAACAACAACGGGCAAACATTTAGTACCATAGTAGCCCATACCAATAAAAGATTTAAACAGTTTATTTTTTTTGATTATTTTCTGTAAAATAGTTGTTGCCTGATATTCAGAAATACCCTCTGCTAAATTTAATTTTTTGTTATTGTATATATTTTGAGGAATTATCTGTTCTATTAATTCTTCTAAAGAATTTACTCCTAGTTGTTGTAGTAATTGTAATTCTTCATTATGATTAATACCTATGTGACGATCGCTAAAGTTATCATTTAGATTAAACCTCATTGTATTAATATTGATTTGCTTATGTTGTTTACAATCTGATTTAATATCCATCATAAATTTATACCGTCATCTATTTAAGTTATATAAAAAAATCCTTAACACATATAATATATATTATATAATTATTATTGTTGCTTTACTATAAAATTTAACAAAGAAATTAGTTGTATAAAATAAATTATATTTTGAATAGTCTTTAGTAAAAAAGCATAGTTGTTAAAGCATGTGCTTTCTATGCTGTTTAATCTGCAATTCTAGACTTAGGTATCTGATACATGAATCGAAAGACAATAGGGGGTTTTTTTTAATAATTTTGCTTCTTCAATTAAGCCTTCGTAGTTTATTGGATTATCGGCTATCCATTGTTGATTACAATAAAATATCATAGTCTTATCATAAAACTCAATTTTATAATCTACTTGTTGGTCTTTTGGTCTACCAATAGTTAAAATATTTGCAATTCTTATAATTAATATTAAATATTTAATATAGCTTGTTTCTGTATAATCTACTGCTTCAGATAAAATATATTTTGATATATTATAAATATGATTTTTTATTAAAATAGTTAAATATTTTTTTTGTTCGTTAGAAAAACCAAACATATTGATACTATTTAGTAAATATACGCTATGATGATGATAATTCATATATGATATATAAATTCCTATTCTGCATAGTCTAGCTGCTGTTGTAATTAAAAATAAGTGGCTATCAGTTAGTCCCCAGTTATTTCTAGCCATCGAAAAACAATAATCTATATTAGCTAAAAAATTTTTTGTATAAGATGTATCTACTTTATAGCGAGATTCTAATTCTCTTATAGTGCATTCATTAGTTTCATAATTATGGCTGTGCATAGAAAGTTCATATAACATGCCTTCACGTAAAGCTCCTTCAGAAAATTCCATTTGGGTAATACCTAAAGAATCAAATGTAGCTAATAAAATAGCCAAACCAGAAGGAAAGGTACTACGTTTTTTAGGTGGTAGTTTAGGAATGTTAATATCATTTATATTAGAACGATATAGAATTTTACTTTTAAGATATATTAAATCATCATAAATTATATAATGACGCTTATTAATAGACTTAACAGCATTATATATGGATCTTATAGTTCCTGAAGAACCAAAAGCTTGCTCCCATTTACTATTTTTTATCTGTTTTTCAATTTTATCAAGCTGTAATCTAGCTGCGTAATATGCAGATTGAAACCCTACTTCAGATAATTTATTATTATAAAAATATTTATCACGAAATACTACACAGCCTAATTGTAAACTTGTTAAAAACTTTATATTTAAACCAGCGCCTACAATATATTCTGTGCTACCACCGCCTATATCAATAACTAATCGTTTAAAATTTTCTTGTAGTTGCGAATTATACCCGCCCCAATAAATTAATTTTGCCTCTTCTTCGCCAGAGATAACTTTAATTGGATATTGTAATATTGCTTCAGCTTCTGATAAAAATAAATCTCTATTTACAGCTGTTCTTAATGTATTAGTAGCTACAGCATATACAAAATCAGATGGATTGTTTTTTAAATATTGTGCAAACTCACGGATACATTGCAGTCCTCTTGTTATAGATTCTTTAGAGAGTAAATTATTATTAGAAAAGTTTTCAGCTAATTTAACATTACGCATAAACCTTGCGATAACCTTAAAGCTATTGAATTCATACTGATTAACTATCATATGAAAACTATTTGACCCTAAATCTATAATAGTAACGATAGAGTTAGTTGGTATAATATTATTTTTGTAAGTCATGATAAATTAGTAAGTAAAACCTCAAGATTAATAATAGTTATATTAGCCTCCTAATTAGATATCGACCCCGAGTTAAATAAAGCATGTAAATTAATTAATAGTTCTCAAATATCTTCAATACACTAAAATATTAAAGCTATATTATATTTAAGGAGATATTAATAAACATTCTACAACGATATTAATTAGTATTACAAACTATGATATTATATGCTAATAAATTATAAATTTTTATTGTTAACATTTTTATTGTGATTGGTGGTTCATATGTTTAAAATAGTATCTAATGTAGATAAAAACACAATTTATATTCAAGGTGATTTAGTCTTTAGCTGTGTTAATGAAGCTGAAAAATTAGGGTTTCAAACTTTAAGCAAATGCTTTGATGCTAATATTATGAAGGTTAACATCGATTTAGCAGAAGTTAAAGCCGTTGATAGTTCACTAATGGCAGTCTTACTATCATGGATAAAGCATGCTAACTCTAAAGGTGCTGAGTTAAAATTTATTAGCATACCCAAAGCAGTAGAATCGCTGATTCAGCTTAATAATTTAAATAATATATTTCATAGTTATACGCAAACAGTATAGCATTGTTTTTTCAAGGAAATACACTTGTTATCACAACCTTTTACTTTAACGCACAAAGATAGCAAAATATCTTATAATATTCATTACTCAGTTCGTAAAACTATTAGTATAGAAGTTAGTAATAGTCAGCAAGTTATTGTAAAAGCACCAGTTGCCACTGAGAACAAACAGATACACAGCATAATTCAAAAAAAAGCTGACTGGATTGTAAAAAAATTAGCTTATTTTAAAAATATTACAACTAATTTTACTCCTAAACAATATATAGATGGCGAGCAACATTTGTATCTAGGTACCAGCTATCCGCTTAAAATTGATTACAGTTGTGTAAATAGTGTTGGCATTATAAATAATCTGTTACATGTTACAACATCAACCATTACTGCTTATAATATAAAACAACAACTACAGTCTTGGTATATGCAACAAGCTAAGTTATTATTTTCAGACATTTTTGAAAATAACTGGAGATATTTCATAACCATTGTTAAGCAAAATTTAATAAAACCTAGCTTTAAAATAAGAAATATGAAATCTAGATGGGGGAGCTGTTCGACAAAAAATATTGTAACTCTCAATTCTAACTTAATAAAATATCCACAAGATTGTATTGAATCCGTATTAATGCACGAATTTTGCCATTTAATTCATTTTAATCATAGCAAAGAATTTTATAAGTTATTAACTGAAGTGATGCCAGATTGGAAACATCATGAACAGAATCTTAATGATTTGTCTAGGCACTAATTGGTAAATATATCTAATTAGTTTTGAATATAAGGGTATCTTAAGATTGTTTTCAATATTAAGTGTATAGAAGTATGAACCCAATAATTTTATTACCGCTGTTGTTATCGAATGTTTTATCATTTGTTATTCATAAGCCAAATAATATGCTATCGCAAGTTCCGCAACACATAAATAGCCACTATTTTTCTAAGATTTGTCACAACCCTGAAAACTCACAAATAATTTGCGATACAGGCGAAGGCTATTAAATGTTGTGATTTTTTAACTAAAAGTCCTTGTATAAATACTTTCACTTTAAAAAAATAATGCCAAATAGACTTCAAGATAACAATAATATTAATTCCTGTGTTACTAAGAACACAAACTGTTTTTCAATTGTTCAACTGTATAATTTTACAAAATCACGTAATATAGTAGCTAATATCAAAACTGAAGCACCAAGTAATAATACAACTACAGTTGTAGCCAATAGCCAAAAAAAGTTAAATATAACTTTTTTTACAGTTAATGTATCTTAGCATAGCCTCGTTATTAGCAAGCTTATAATACGATGCTACAATTGCTATTTATGTAAAAATAATTATACTCAATAAACATAGCAAACCCATATTCACAATTAGGTTACACAAGAAAAAGTTTACTTGCTACGTGTAATTAATTTGGTGGTTTTACACTATTTTTTTATATGATGGTATAATATCAATACATAGCTT
Organism: Candidatus Gorgonimonas leptogorgiae; assembly: GCA_929200515.1. Taxonomy (GTDB): domain Bacteria; phylum Pseudomonadota; class Gammaproteobacteria; order Pseudomonadales; family Endozoicomonadaceae; genus CAKMZJ01. The sequence continues at coordinate 10,099 of CAKNAD010000057.1, forward strand.
AGCTATTTCAGGGTTTCTTCTTTTTACTAATTGTTGTAAAGAATGTGCACATGCAGGATCGTTTTCTATATGTAACAAATATTGTTTATCTGTAGTACTTAGTGTGCTAGTGATAATTTTTGTAACATAAGCAATGGCACTGCTTTCATAATTCATATCTCCATATAACACTTTTTTTGTATCTTTGTCTGATTTTAAATCTAATACAGATACTTTTGTTTTATCTGAAATATTTTTATTATTTAAAATAATATCAGCATAACTTTTTAAAAAACTTATTGGTAGTTGCATATCAAAGAGAATGGAAATTATAGATCGCGGAGCTATATTATTCATTAGTTTTATTTTTTCTTCTACGGTGAATGCATCTGTATTTAAAATATCTTCTATATACTTATTAAATGTTTTTAACAGATTTTCATGAATTTTTTCCTTTTTATGACTATCGATAGACTCATCATACAGCAAACATAAATTTAAAATAGGTGATGAAAAGCCACATCTGAATAAGCGCATTTTATCTTCACTACTAATAGTTTTATTTTCTAATGTAGCGGTAAAAAATATTTCCCAAGCTTCAGAAGTATTATACAACATGCTTTTACGTATACATCCAGGAAACTCAGTATCTAAAAATTCTATTTTATCAAATACGTCATATGGTGAGTTTAGAACATTATCTATATGATCTTTTATTAATTTGACATCGTTTATATAGCAGGTTACTAAAAAATGAATGTATTTATAGTCTAAAATTGGGAAGTTAATTTTTTTATTAAATAAATATAAGTAAGTATCATAAATAACACTTGCTATTACGTCTTTTAAATCTAATTTGTTTATATCGTAAATATCTTTGTTTCTTTGTACTAGTTCTGTTTTGTAATGCTCGGTATCTGGCATCTTAGCTACTTTGTTTGTAGTTGTGCTACTAAATATTTCAATATCTGCTTCTTTATTAGTTGTTATAGTTTCTGTATTTAATATAACTTTATCTTGTTTCAAATAATTAGATAATCTATGAAGTAAATTCATAAAATCAGACGTTACTAAATGATTAATATCATCTGCATGACGTAATATAAATATTTTATAAGTATTAGTTGCACTAAGCGGGTTATAAAATTTTAACCATAGCTTATTATCTTTTTTTTCCATAATAATAGCACATGTATCGAGTGAAGTAGTTTGTAATAAATAACTTTGAGAATTATTATAAGGTTTATTAGCTACAGATTCTGCAATACCATCTAAGATATAAAAAAAATTGCTAAAATAAAAATGATGCCCTGTTGTAGAAATTTTTTTATAATAATTAGTAATATTTTCTGTATTTAATGCAGGTTGGCTTTTTATTGCTTTAATGCTAGAAAACTCTCTTGGATGTAAACCCTGTGCCACAGCTAAAGAAAAGTTTTCACTTATATAGTATTTGTTTCTTTTAAAGATTTCATTTCTTATTTGGCCATTAAAATATTTTTTATTGGTATCTGAGTCATACATTAAAATAGAATAACTATCTGAATTTTTGGTTACTAACCTTTCTGTAAATGGAATGTTATTATTTTTTAGGTCTTCTTTTTTATTGGCAATATATGCATTATATTCAGTAAACGCACAATACTTTTTATAACTGCTACTAATAGCAGCATAAGGGGTTTTTTTAGTATATTGTGGTGCACTTTTAAATAATGGAGATATTGATTTAGCAAAAAATGCAATTCTATTCATAAATATATTCTTATTGTTTATTATTATAATACAACTGCATAATTTATAAAATTCAGTTGCTATAAGAGTAGCAGTATTTTTAAAAAATTAAATATTTAACTTGCAAAATCTGCACGTATGTTTTGTAGATTCAATTTTAATATTAAGCTAAACATATTCGCTACAATGGTTTCTGCTACTGATAATAACAAAAATTTAACCTATTAACAAACAATTATCACGTGTATATACACGTGAGTTCGATGATTTAAAATTTAGCAATATAAAGAATACCAAACAAAGAAAATCTAATTTTTCAACACAGAAACAATGCTTTTTGCGTTGAAATAATATGTCAATCAATGGTTTTTATCTAAATTTACTGAATTTATTTTTCATCTAACTCACGTTAATTAGTTTTGACAACTAAAATATATACAGATACTTCAAAATTATCTTTCAATATTAGGTGTATAGAAGTATGAATTCAATAATTTTACTACCGTTGTTGTTATCGAACGCCTTATCATTTGTTATTCACAGAGTAAATGATGTAGTACCGCAGGTGCAACATCAGATAAACAACCAAAATAAACCGATTAAACTTTGTTTTGCAAGTAAATATACTACAAACAATCTTCAAGAAATAAGTATCCCAGAAACAACTACACGAACTAATTTAATAAATTTTTTATTTGTAATGGGTTACAATAAAACAGAAGAAACCGAGCTACAAGCATTTGTATCTACCGAACCAGGTGACTCTTGTGCTGTAGAAATATATAAAAATAAAACATCGAAATTATTTGTTTTTGATTACAAAATAATGCCATTAACCACGTGTAATAATCATCAACAATCACAAATAATTTGTGATACAGGTAATTGTACGAATGCTATTAAATGTTGTGATTTAACTAACCCTTTTTGTATAAATGCTTTCGCATTAAAAAGAATAATGCCAAATAGACTTCAAGAGAACAAAAATATTGATTCATGTGCCACTAATAACACAAGATGCTTTTCTATTGTTCAAATGTATAACTTCACAAGGTCAGGTGATATAATAGCCAATAGCACAACTTCTGCACCAAGTCATAGCACAACAGCAGCTCCGATTTATAGTACAACTATAGTTCCGAGTCATAGCACAACCGCAGCTCCGATTTATAGTACAACTATAGTTCCAAGTCATAGCACAACCGCAGCTCCGATTTATAGTACAACTATAGTTCCAAGTCATAGTACAACCGTAGCTCCGATTTATAGTACAACTATA
>CAKNAD010000058.1 GCA_929200515.1 Candidatus Gorgonimonas leptogorgiae
GCTAAATAAACCAATGGTTGATTGGCTATTTATGAATTATCTTGACTTAGCTACAGCATTAAAACAACAACAAGCACCAATTCAGTTAAGCTTAGCTAATTTATTAGAAACCGCAGCAAAACTAGAGAAAGAAGATGATAGTCGTTGGTTAAAAATTTTTCAACAAGACTATGGTTTAGCACAGCTGATAGTTAAAGATAAAACCGAGGAGTTAACAGCTAAAACACCGCCAATAATAACAGTAGCACAACCAGATAAGTACACAAATAAAACTACGCCAATAACAACTCAAACAAATCTTAATACCAATAATAAAATATCAACCCCCCAACCATCAACTAGCATTAATAATGCTACACCAACAACAAAAGCACATACAAATAACTATTTTGCTGCACTAAAAGCAAAGATAAATAATATTATATCTAAACTATACAGTAACAATTATATTAATAAGATAGTAGAATTTAATGATATAACTCAAGCAAAAAATTTCTACCCTATTAAATTTTTTGCTACTGATAAATTTACTGTATCTAATTATCGTGTAAAATTATACCGTCTTCTAGTAACAGAAAATATATTGATACTAAGACAAATAACTATAGCAAGTGAGCAAATAGAAATTATATCTGCCCCAGCAATATCTAATAGTCGTCCTATAAAACTTGAGACAGGTCAATTATTAGGTACGGCAGAGCTAGAGTTATCTAATAATAAATGGGTTGCCTTACCCGGAATTAGTTATAATGATCAATGTATTGGTATTTCGCACACTGATTTAATTGAGTTAGGTCGTTGCCCTACTACTAGTATGTTAGTTGTAAAGCTCAAAGATAGTCAAAATAGCCCTCAAGAAATAAAATTAGATTTTATAATAAAACCAAACTTAATAAGCTTAACTGATGCTAAAGTAGTAGATGATATAGAAGCTCCATATCAAGATACATATTTAAAACAATTACTAGATGAAAAAATCTTTTCTCCAAATGCTATTGCAAATAATTCAATAAAAAAATTACAACAAATAAAATTAATAACAGATAAAAAACAACAAATTAAAGAGTTAGTTACTTGGGCAAGTTCTTTTAAAGATGATATGGATATAACTAGCGAAGGAGCTGATGCATTAATAGATTCTATGCGCTATAAAACAGGAACTTGCCAGCATAGATCCATAGCATTTCAAATTTTAGCTGAATATTTTGGCATTCCAACAAATTGTATAAGTAACAATTTGCATATGTTTGTAGAATTTAGTTTAGATAATAAACAAACTTGGATTAGTGTAGATCTAGATGGGTCACATAATCCTGACTCTAAGATTGAAACTATAGTTCTAAAATTTTTGGCTAGTCAAACAGCACTAAAAGTTTTAATTCATCAAGAAGCTGAAAGCAATAAAAATTTTGATACTCCAATAAATTCTAATGATACAGAATTTACATCCTACTCTCAAGCAAATGGCATGTTAGTTGTAAAGCTCAAAGATGAGCAAAAGAGCTCTCAAAACATAAAATTAGACTTTATAATAAAACCAACTTTAATAAGTTTAGCTGATGTTAAAGTAGTAGATGATATAGAAGCTCCATATCAAGATACATATTTAAAACAATTACTAGATGAAAAAATCTTTTCTCCAAATGCTATTGCAAATAATTCAATAAAAAAATTACAACAAATAAAATTAATAACAGATAAAAAACAACAAATTAAAGAGTTAGTTATTTGGGCAAGTTCTTTTAAAACTGACATGGAAATAACTAGCGAAGGAGCTGATGCATTAATAGATGCTATGCGCTATAAAACAGGAACTTACAGACATAGATCCATAGCATTTAAAATTTTAGCTGAATATTTTGGGATTCCAACAAATTGTATAAGTAACAATTTGCATATGCTTGTAAAATTTAGTTTAGATAATAAACAAACTTGGATTAGTGTAGATCTAGATGGGACACATAATTCTGACACTAAGGTTGAAACTATAGTTCCAAAATTTTGGGCTAGTCAAACAGCACCAAAAGTTTTAACTTATCAAAAAGCTGCAAGCAATAAAAATTTTGATACGCCAATAAATTCTAGTGATACAGAATTTACATCTTATTCTCAAGCAAAAGAATATTTGCAATCAAAACCAGATCAATTAATTAATTTTTTAAAATTTGTTAGTTTATATTCAAGAAATGATTATCTTACAGAGAAGAATAAGTTACTAAATAGTTACATCCCAAATTACAATTATCTTCAAGAAATAGACAGATCATCCTTTAGGGATACCCTAGATGAGATGCATTTCCAAGCATCAAGAAACACTATGGTAAATACAGATGATTTGTATGGCAAAAATTTTTATACATATGTAAATAGTACAACGTATATTTTTAGTGAAGTGTTACCAGATATTTTTAACGCAATGATTAAAAATACGCAGGATTTTACTCACAATTTTATCTTGCTTTTTTTTAAATATACCTATAAACAATTTCAACAAGGTAAAATACCAGAGAAAACTGCACAAGATATTTTATACACTTGCCTGCCTTTATTAGAAGATAATGTGTTTTATAATTCACTATTAATAAATGAAATTGAATACCTAGCAAAAAATGGTAGATATCAAGATAGAGCAGAAAGAATTTTAGTTAAATATTATTCTGCTTTTAAAAAAAATATTAGTTTAAACTATTTTAATGATAAGACAGCTGACTTATTAAAAGCAGATAAAAAAGTAAGTCAATATGATAAAATATTCTATAAATCTCAAGTTCTAGCAAGATTGTTAAAACAAACAATTATTAAAACTGATTGGAGTTATACAACTAATGGTGGGGTACCTAATATTAATAGACTGGTTAGTAGAAAACCGGCATTTCCTATAAATAAAAGTAAACAGAATATTGAGCGAGATATTTATATGTACATCAGGACAATTGAGAATTGTTCTTTAATGTGCCTTGATTTAGTTTGCGATTTGCGAAATAAAAACCCAGAGGTCTTTAGTAATATTAACTTTTTTTATATATTCTCTTCATTTTATAATTGGCTATTTAAACAAATTTCAGCTTTTAGGTTAAACTTGTTGCTAGATAAAAACATCAATAATAGCAGATCAAATCTAGGTCATATGCCTGCTGGATATATAACCGTTGATACTTCTATGTTTACTAATAGTTTTTATATAGATATATGTAGACACTCATTCCGTAATTATCATAATAAGATAGAACCATTTTATAATTTAAACCCAGATAGAATCAAGCAAGTATTTGGTAACTCAGCTGTATTAATAACCACTGATGTAATAGTGGAATGTTTTAAAGAGTTTTTAGAGTTATGTGCTGATAAAGTAAAGAACAAATCACAGTGATTTTCATATGAATTTTTAATATGCAATACCGATAGTTTAAAGTTAGTCTTCTTTTAAAAAGTATAGGTTTTGCATATGGATATCAGGAATAACCCTCAGATAACTAATACAACAAAAGTAATAGAAAATCCCACGCAAACAAATACTCCTGATAAAAATAAACGCTATACCACAGCGGAAATTGCTAATAAACAACATATAACAAATAAACTAATAGAAGATGTAGTAATTTGTACTAAAAATGAAGGGCAAAAACAGCAAATCATAGACTTTTATAATCGACAATACCATGCTAGCACTATTGTTAAATTAGATAATAATAATGATTTAAATGACAATGACTTATTAAATGTAATCACTTGTAAGCAAGCAGGAAACATAGAAGTTACAACTGGTAGATTATTTAATGATGAACCTTTATTGCTAATAATAGACCTTACCACAATGGATTCTGGAGAAATAGCAAGCTTAAATGACTTATTAAGTGTTCCTGCAACTTATAATGGTAATCTAGTTAGTAATAATGTCAAAATAGCTATTATCATCGATGAAAAAATGCTCACCCTTGGAATTAATAAACCTAGTGCTGATCTATGGCGTCGACTTGCTAAATTTAACTTTTATAACTCGGTAGATAATTTATATAGTGGTAGGTTAAATAAATTACAGCAATCTATATTAAATAAAGAGCTATTAACAACACAAATTCAACCTATTGATAATTCTCCACAGAATAAAGAGTCTACAATAATTAATTTTGCCTCTGCACATAGCTGGCAAGAATTGTTATTTGGTAGCTTAACTTTAGATGATAAAGGCAAGGTTTACTTTAAAAATGGCTATTTAAGTAATATAACTAATAACAATTTTGTATTGCACGATGCACCATGGGATAACGATGAATTTACTGATGCCTTAGCAACTACGTTACGTCAAGGTGGTTTTCGAGCAAATGGTAGCTGGGTTACTTTACCAGAAAATTTACTTTTAACTAGAAGTTTTACTACAGAACAACAACTAGCTGAACTAACCAAAAAACATGTTATTCAAGCTGAAGCTATAGATAATTTAAACAATGAACCATTTGCTATTATTAATTCGCATAATTTAGAAAGTGTTTTAGTTAATAATCAATTACAAGATGGCATTGTTATTGCTATCGATACGCTAGCCATCTTAACAGCTGACTGTAACTATTTGCTAATTACAGAGGAGCTAACTAAAGAGCAGTGGTTAAACTTATTAAATAGAGTATCCGCTTTAGGAGATAACGCACCTAAAATTATTGATGCTAGTAATAGCTCGGTAGAAGCCATTAATAAATTAATGCCAGATAATTTAACCAGTACATTACAATGTAAAACTTACCAACATAAAGTAGAAGCATTATCTCAGCTAAATAATCAAGGTTTAGTGTATCAAATAACTCCTGATACCAATTGGCTAGATATATGGCAAAATATTAGTCTTACTAGCCAAGAAAATTTTACTTTTGCAACTCAAGATACAGAGTTACTAACAGCAATCAAGCAAGGTAAGCAGGTATCTTTTTATGGTTTAGAAACCAACCCACAAATATTACAACAATTTGAAAGTTTACTAGTTGAGCCTAGTTATTTATTTTTAAACGGTAATAAAATACCTATTGCTAATAATAATATTTGTCTATTATTGCCTGAAAATATTGATCAAGTTGAACTACCAAAATTATTACAAAGCGTTTCAAAAACGGAAATTATCAAACCTATAACAAAAGAAACTAATACTACAGAATTTATTGAATACCTATTAGAAAAACTGGCAGCAAATAATGTTGTGTTAGCACAAGATAATAAAACACTTAGTGATATGTTTATTAAACAATTAGAAATAGAACGCCAGCAAGATAAAGCAAAAGAATTACTACCTATACATTATCGTAAAGCTGCTCATAATGTTTTTGCTAAACAGCATCGTGACAACCCTGCTTTTTATAGTTACTTAAAAACGCAAATAAATTCGATGATGGCTGATGATTTTTATACGCAAGCAGTAGATGCAGAAGCCTTGCGTAATTGGATAAAGCAAAACCCTAATGCAAATAGAAATTCATTAGCTAGAGATTTTTGGTTATTAGCTAGGTATTGTTCTCCTAGTTGTTTTTTGTATATAGAAAAAGATATCGAAAAATTTAAAGCAACAGAAGTAAACGACAAAGAGATGATAGATAAATTAGCAAATATTATGTTATCTGTAGTAGCAGATGATCAGAAACAAAAGCTAGTTATTCAATTTAATATAACTAAAGATGATACTAATAAATATATTAGTTGCTATAATGGCTCTGTAGTTTCTACTATAACAGATGCAATGTTAATTGTTTCAGATAAACTAAAAACGAATGATCCTATTAGCGAGGTTGCTAAAGATTATGTATTTAATATTTATCAGATTATACAAAATTATCCACAAAAAATGGCAATAAAAAAAGTTTATGAATTATTGTTAAATATTTTTCCAGAAGACATTTTACAAACTGAATTTAGTGATTTAGCATCTGCTATAGTTACATCTCAAGTAAGTATTCCAAGAAAACAAGCCAGAAAAAAACAACGACTTGCAGCTAGGATTAAACAACATCCCATAATTTTTTTACAAGGGTTAGCAGGAGCTGGTAAAAGCCATATGGCACAAGCTGTAGTAACTAATCTAAAAAATTCTGGCTATGAGAATATGCCAGAACCTTTGGTGTTAAGTTTAGGTCCGCAAACTAAAGCTAGCGATTTGTTTGGTACTCAACAGTTACAACATGTTAATGATGATACTTATACAGAATTTGTTGCAGGCCCTATCTTACAATGGGCAATGAGTGACAACCCACCATTACTAATTTTAGATGAAGCTAACTTAGTTGAAGATGGAGTATTAGCTCCATTAGCAGGGTTAACTAATTCACCACCACAACTTAGTTATGCCGGTAAAGTTTATCGATTATCAGAGAAGCATAGAATAATAATTACTGGTAACCCCGAAAATTATGATGGCAGGCATATGGATAGTGCAATTAGTGCGACCATGCTTACTTTGCATTATAAAGCCATGACAGATACCGAGCTAGCAGAACTAATTATTAAACCAGCATTAACAACAGATTTACCCGAAAATATAACAGCAGAAATTACTAAGACCACACTTTATTTATATAATGAATATAGCAAATTTATAGCAAATGATTTAGGACCACGTGATTTACAAGATATTCTTGCAAGAATCAATAGAATTATAGATCATCATGGTACTAATATAAAATCAACTCAAGTATACAGCTTAGTTTGGGAAAGCTTTGCAGAGATATTAACTAGTAGTGTAAATAATAAAACGAAACAAAAAAAAATATTTGATAGCTATAAAACTAAATTTGCTATCGATAAGCTTGATAGTTCAATTTTATTGAATCGAGATAAAAAATTTGAATATTTTTTTAACCAATTAGCTGATAACCATCCAGAATTAGATTTATCGAGTATAGCAGTAAAAAAACTGGTTAAGGATTATTGGTTATTTATTGATAGCCAATCAAATTTACAGGGAAGACGTGGCTTATGGGTGGAAGGCCCAGCAGGTTGGGGTAAAGACGTTATTTTAACTGCGGTATTAGGTTTATGGGAACAACAAGAAGGCAAAGAGCATAAATTTATTCATATAAATGCTAACCCCAATCAATACGATAAAACGCAAAAACTTATAGCTGATGCAATGCAACATGGCAAAAAAGTAATAATTAGTGAAATAAATTTATTACCTAGTCGTTATTTAGAAGGTTTATTTAACGCTATTTTAACAGGTAAAGCTAGCTCTGGATTTATGTTATTTGCTACTGTTAATCCTTCTTCTTATAGTAATAGAGAACAGCTATCTCCAGCTTTTATGAATAGAATGACCCAAGTTAAATTAGAGCCAATATCTAACAACGAGCTATATAAAATATTATTAAGACGCTACCCGCTAAATAAACCAATGGTTGATTGGCTATTTATGAATTATCTTGACTTAGCTACAGCATTAAAACAACAACAAGCACCAAATCAGTTAAGCTTAGCAAATTTATTAGAAACTGCAGCAAAACTAGAGAAAGAAGATGTTAGTAGTTGGTTAGAAATTTTTCAACAAGACTATGGTTTAGCTATACTTATGGTTAAAGATAGAATCGAGGAGTTAACAGTTCAAACACCGACAATAATAACAATAGCACAACTAAATATTCATACAAATAACACAACATCAACCAGAAGCATAAATAAAGATAGTAACAATTCTAATTATAAAACAGTAGAGTTTAATAACATAACTCAAGCAGGCAATCTCTGCGCTATTCAATATTTTGCTACTGATAAACTTACTACCTCTAATTATCGTTTAAAACTATATAAGCCTATTGTAACTCCAGATAAAATTTTAAAGGAAAAAATAGCTATAGCAAGTGAGCAAATAGAAATTTTATCTACCCCAGCAATATCTAATAGTCGTCATATAAAACTTGATACAGGTCAATTATTAGGTACGGCAGAGCTAGAGTTGTCTCATAATAAATGGGTTGCCTTGCCCGGAGTTAGTTATCATGATCAATGTATTGGTATTTCTCATACCGATTTAATTGAATTAGGGCGTTGTAAAGCAACTGGTATGTTAGTTGTAAAATTTAAAGAAGAGCAAAATAGCCCTCAAAAAATAAAATTAGATTTTATAATAAAACCTAATTTAATAAGTTTAAACAATGCTATAGTAGTAGATGATATAGAAGCTCCGTATCAAGATGCATATTTAAAAACATTGTTAGATGAAAAAATATTTTCTCCAAATGCTATTGCAAATAGCTCAATAAAAGAATTACAACAAATAAAATTAATAACAAATAAAAAACAACAAATTAAAAAATTAATTGCGTGGGCAAAAGATTTTAAAGATGACATGGATATAACTAGCAAAGGAGCTGATGCATTAATAGATGCCATGCGTTATAAAGCAGGATACTGCCAGCATAGTTCTATAGCATTTCAAATTCTAGCTGAATATTTCGGTATTCCAACAAACTGTATAGGTAACGATCTTCACATGTTTGTAGAGTTTAGTTTAGATAATAAACAAACTTGGATTAGCGTAGATCTAGGTAGTGCAGATAATCCTAATGACAGTGTTACACAAATTAAACAAAAGTTTTTAGATCATCAACAAGCTGAAAGTAATAAAGATTTTAATCATAATATAAATTATAGTGATGAGGTATATCTAGATTACTTTAATAAAATAAAATATTTACAAACACAACCAGATCAACTGATTAGATTTTTAAGATATATTAGTTCAGTACCAATATATGCTACACTTTCGCAAACAGAATTATATAGCAAAGATTTTTATAAATATGTAAACAGTACAACAGATATTTTTAGTGAGGTTTTACCAAATATTTTTAGGAAATTGATTACAGCGGAGTATGATACGACAAAATTTATATACTTGTTCTTTGCATGTACCTACAAGCAATTTCAACAAGGTAAAATACCAGGAAAAACTGCAAAATCTATTTTATGCACTTGCCTACCTTTGTTAGAAGATAATGTGCTTTATACTAGTTCGTTACTAGGTGTTGTTGAATACCTAGCAAAAGATGAACAGTATAAAAATAGAGCAGAGAAAATTTTGACTAAATATTATTCTGATTTTAAAACAGCTATTACCTTAGATACGAAAGATATAAACGCAGAAAAATTTCTTAAAGTAGATGAATCTGCAAATGCTATTACAAGAATACCTTATAAATCTCAAACTCTAGCAAGGTTGTTAAAACAAACTACCATTAAAACGGATTGGAGTTATACTAGTACTAGCAAGCCACCGAAAATAAATAGGCTAGCCCTTAGGAAGCCAGCATTTCCTATAAATACCAACCAACAAAATAATGAAGTAAATGTTTATGTTCAACTAGTATCAGGTGAATATTATAGCTATCTATGCAGTACTATATTTGATAATGTTAAACAAGTAAACCCCAATAAATTTAATAATATTACTAACTTTACTCCCTTTTTTTATTCGTTTATAATTTGGTTATTTGAGCAACTTTCTGATTTTAAATTAAACTTTTTGCTAGATAACAATAGGACGGATCATAGACTAGGTTTATCTGGAGATTCTATAGGATATATAACCTATGATAATACTAGGTTTAATAATTATTTCTATGTAGACATATTTAAAAATAGTTTACAAGAGCATGATTATATAATTGGTAAAAGTGGCACTCTATTCTCGGATTTAAACCCGAACAGAATCAAGCAAGTATTTGGTAACTCTGCTGTAGTAATAACCACAGATGTAATAGAGGAATGTTTTGAAGAGTTTTTAGAGTTATATGCTGATAAAATAAATAGCAAATAAAATTTGCTATTGCATTAAATTGGTAGTGTTCACAAATCCGTGTCATGTATTAAAATATAATTATTTTAATCACTTAATTATACACGTGGCAGATGGAAATACGGGTTTTCAGCAAATGATTATAAGTTTTTAGCCAAGACAGTGTTTCGCAGATTTAGTGTCGACTAAATTAAAAAGTAGTAGCACAGTTTAAAAGCCAAAAAAACCTGCCCATTGGGAGCAATTAAAAAGATTTACTTCATCGTTAAAACACCTTAAAATGCAACCTACATTCGGGCAGTATTTTTCCTTAAATTCAATTTTTTTATTAAGCTCTAAAAAAATGCATCTTCGAGTAGAAGGTGTATATTAACAGTTAGCGATATACTAAAAAAATAATTTTTTCGCTATTTTAAGGGTACTCTTATGATTAATCAAACTCAGAATGGTAACAATGTTTTGCCAGATATCTATTCTGCAAACACAAATAAAAATAAAGATCAAAAAAAAGCAACCACAAAAGTAAGTGTTATATCAGAGTCTAAAATATTAGAAGATAATCTAGCTATTGCCAACACATCCACACCTACTAATGAAAACCTTAAAACTGATTTGATTCAACGTACCATAGCACCAGTGGATACTGACCTAACTGATTTAATAGAACAAAAAGTCGAAGATGAAATGACTAATAGCCCAAAATGTACAGTATATTTCATATGGAATGATGCAGTTGGAAATATACAAGTCCGCTTTTCTGAAGTTATAAAAGAGGCACTTTATAAAGCGGGAATTTCTAAGGCAGAACTAGATAATGCGCTCATGCTTAGTAATGGAATACCAAACAATATTACATGTTATTACGTCAGCAATCTAAAAATAAACCGTTGTTTAAAAGAATTATCATCAAAACTATCTGAGGAAAATTTTTTTGAATATTACGACACTATATACGAAACATGGAAACGACTAGAGTGCATAAGATACGTCATTATTAATGAAATAATGTTTAATCCCAGATACATCGAAATAACTGATACCTATGATACCGGTTATTATTTTTACAATGTAGAGCTAACTGTCAAGAAAGATAAATTTATTGCTGACAGGGTTGCCAAATATCTTTCCACAACTACCAATATTCTTATAAAAGAGCTATATAGCAAGAAAATCCCCGAGGAAAAAATAAAAAATTTACAAGATATTATATCTCCAGATTATTTGTTATCAAATGATAGTTCACAAGAAGAAATACCTTTTCTATCAGCAGAAAGCTTATTACATCACCTTAATTTTGCTCCTCATGGTATAGAATATAACCTATTAGTTCAAGATAAACCACCAAAGTATCATGAAGATACAGTTTAATAAAAACTAGTAATAGCTCAGGTAGGTATAGCGCTACCCGTTAATACATAATAGCGAGCAGTGCTATATCTAACAATATAACTACTAATATCAACCATCATAAATTTTAGGCTCAAAATATAGTTTTCAAATAAATATTATGCATAATGATTTGATTGAAATTCTAAACAAGTTATTAGAAGCTGAGCCATTAAATATTAGAAATAAGCTCTATTTATTATAAAATTAAGACACAGGTTTTACAGTTAATTATTAGCTTAAAATCCTTAAAATACAACAATTTAGATGCGTTCTCCCTCTCCATTTTATCTATAGGTTTTATTTTTTAGTTGGGAATTGCTGTCTAAACATCTCTAGCTATTTTCATAGCTGTTGCACTACTTTCTATAGTATATATATCGTCTAGTCGAATCATTTCTAATGGTACGCCTTGTTTTTCCGTAAGATCCATAATAATAAATTTATTTTGTTTTTTCTCTGGTAGTTTATTTAAAGCTTTTATTATTTCATCAGTTCTCTTTGAATACAAGTCAGCTTTTTTTTGTATTTCTTCTTTTCCCTTAACTTCTAACGTATCTATAGCGTTTTTACACTCTTTCTTAACTGCCTCTAGGCTGTTTATTGATTGTTGTAAAGTATCTTTAGCTAGTCTGAGAAGTTTTGGATTTGATTTTACTGTTTCAATATGTTTTTTTGATTTTTTAACCATATTATCACGATCTTGAAGTTTTTCTCTATATCTATCGCTTGTACGAACTAGCTCCATACTAATTCTAGAAGATATTTCTTTAGCTTCTTTTTCAAGGCTTTCACCTAGTTGGTAAAATTCTTGTACTATAACCTTCGATTGTTTTGTAATGTTTGGTATGGATTTATATAGTTTTTTTATCTCTAATAATAAATCTAAAGAGCTTTTTATATCATATTTTTCTTGCAAATTAGCATATTTTTCTGTGTTTGCGGTTTGTGGCATTTTTTCATGATTTTTCATCTCTTTATGATCTTTTAGCATTTCATTAAGTTGCCCTTGCTTTTCTTGAATACCTTCAGAAAGAGCAGGTTGATTTATTATGGAGTTTGCTTTTTTTTGAGTGTTTCTAGTTTGTATTCTTTTTTTTATTTTTCCTAGTTTAGCAACTTTTTCACCAACCTTCGCTAATTTTGATTTTAAATTATCAACCCTAGAAACTCTTGCTCCAGAAAATTTACCCTCGCTTTGGCTGGATTGATCAGGTTTTTTATTTCTTGTACCACTAGATGGAACTTTACTCTTTACATTGCTAATATTTTGACTACCATCTACATAATTAGCCATTTTGAACTTCCTTCTATATAAGCAAAACAGTTGCCACGTGTATATACCAAAAACTCCCATATCTGGGTATCTGGGTTTTCTGCTAAAATAGAATTTGCTTGTAGACAGATTAGTATAATAATTACAGCTAGAACTACTAGAAAAATTAAACTAATATTCCATAAATAAGCTTACTAATAAAAATACATTGGGATAATTTTTTATAATAGTAAAATACCTTAAAAATGCCCTTAAATTGAATAGTTTCACTTTTTACTATTTGTAACACAAAGATATTTAGTCTAACAAATAATATGCTTTGTACTGCCATATTTAAAATATGCACACCCTTTGAGCTTAAAATCTTAAAGTTTTATAGTAATAATTTGCTTTATAATTGAAGTATAGCAGTTTGCAAAGATATTGCAAATTATTAAAATGCAATTACCTAAGCGATAAAAAATTTTTATAAAATACTATCATGACTAGTGAACTATACACGTGGCAGTTGGAAATGCTAGGTTTCAGGGCTAAAGAAAAAGATTTAATTCAAAGCAAAATGCCATAGGAGCACAGGTTGCATTTTAAGGTGTATATACAC
>CAKNAD010000059.1 GCA_929200515.1 Candidatus Gorgonimonas leptogorgiae
GAAAAGTTCTAAAGTGATTTAGAACCTTCGCCCTTTAGGGCGGAGTAGTTCAGTTTTAGATAAAAATAATTATACACTAAGCTAGGAGCTAATATGTTACAATTATATAGTCATAACAAACCACAATTAGCTATTTTATTCATTGCTATAATTGTAGGGTTATGTGTAGGTAAGTTTCTTTACTACATAATTAATAGGCTTCCTGCTAAATTAATGCGTACATGGAAAACCGATAGCCAAGAATTTTTATTTCCAAACATAGATAACAAAAAAAAAATAAAAAACAATTGTAATTTATGGCAGTATTATTTTAGTAATGCCCCTGCTTGGTGGTATTATTTGCCTATAATTGATTATTTTTCATGTAAAAAAAAATCTTCTGTTATGTTACCAATAATAGAGATTTTAACAAGTATATTTACATTTTTAATAGTTTATTTATATGGTGTTACTATACTTTCTGCATCTTTTTGCATTTTATTTTGGTTTCTTATACCTCTAGCAGTTATAGATATCAAAACCCAGTTGTTACCTGATGAGCTTACATTAACGCTACTATGGATTGGGTTACTAATAAATAGCTTTGATTTACTTGTTACATCGCAACAAGCCATTATTGGTAGTATTGTAGGCTATATATCACTTTGGCTGACACATATGGCATTTAAGTTTTTTACAGGAAAAGAAGGGATAGGATATGGTGATTTTAAGTTGTTCGCTGCTTTTGGCGCCTGGTTTGGTATTATGAAACTACCAGTTATATTATTAGCAGCATCTTTTATAGGAACATTATTTGGAGTAACGATGATTTTATTAAAAAAAATTACAAGATCAACAGCTTTTCCATTTGGACCATTTTTAATAATAGCAGCAACTTGTATAGCAATGCTCTCATACTAATACAAGTTGCTTTGCTAAAACAGCCAAGCTGTTCTTTTTACACTGTTTTTGTGCAACACAAATTTACAAGAGCAAAACCAGACAGCTATAGCACTAACTAACCAATAGAACTTCTTTTTATTTTATCAAGAACACGATTAACAACTTCTTTAGCCTCTTCCTGATCTTCTAACGAGATATTTGAATCTTCAGGAGCTACTTGCCATTCGATCACACGCCTTGCTAACATTTTAGTTAACAACTCTAATACACTATCTAAGTACGCAGAATTAAATATGGAAGAAGGCATAAATCTTAAATGTACTAACAACTTTTCTTGTTTATTTGGCTCTTTGATATGTATTGCAAAGTCACCACCATCTGAGTTGCTTTGACTAATCGTCAATGTAAAATGATTACTATGCATCGTAGATTATCCTCCAAGTGCCAATACTTGCAATGTCGGCAATTACTATATAGCCTTAAATATTGCTATTTATCCGTAAACATAAAATAACAAATGCCAACACTATACACCTTCTTATCTATGAGTATATATCATCTTATTATCGCTAGATGTAATTAACCCCTTATAATACAAATTAGTATAATAATTTTTTTTTTATAACTATTAAAAATGCATACTTTTATCAGGTATTTATGAGGTTTAGACGTTGTCAGTATTTCATAAAATGTATTTGTTAAATTAATAGATGGAGGGCTACTTTATCATTAAAATACATTGTAAAGGAATGCGTTTTTTCGGTATTTTCTTGATAATTAAATATTGTAATTTAGCCCTGAAAATCTGCCTCGTAGCATGATAATTCTTGTTGTAATGTGGTTACTAGGTCTGTTTTCTCCCAGCTAAAGCTTGCTTCTGAACGCCCAAAATGGCCATAGCATGATGTTTTGCGATAAATAGGTTTTTTAAGGTCTAAGTAGTCTATTATTCCACCTACACTAAAATCAAAACATTTCTTTATTGCCTTAATTAATTCTTCAGATGTATATGAACTAGTATTGAAAGTATTAATAGATATTGAGGTAGGTTGTGATACTCCTATAGCATAGGATACCTGTATTTCGCATTTATCTGCTAAGCCTGCTGCTACTATATTTTTAGCTACGTATCTACATGCATAAGCAGCAGATCTATCCACCTTTGAAGGATCTTTTCCTGAGAAAGCACCACCGCCGTGTCTGGCCATACCACCATAAGTATCTACCATAAGCTTTCTTCCAGTTAGCCCGCAGTCTCCCACAGGACCTCCTATTTCAAATTTTCCTGTTGGATTTATATGATACTTAGTATTTTTATTTAACCATTCTGCTGGAATAGTGGGTTTTATTATATATTCCATTACATCACTGCGAATTTCTTGTATTGTTACTCCTGGATTATGCTGTGTTGATAAAACTATGGAATCTGCTCCTAAAATCTTACCTTGAGAGTCATAAGCTAAGGTAACTTGTGCTTTAGCATCTGGTCTCAACCAACTTAATTTGCCATTTTTTCTTAGTTCTGCTTGACGTAGCATTAGTCTATGAGAGTAAGCTATTGGAGCGGGCATATATTCTGAAGTTTCTCGAGTAGCGTAACCAAACATCATACCCTGATCTCCTGCTCCGATATCTGTTTCACAGGTTGCATCTACTCCTATAGATATATCAGGTGATTGCTTACCAATAGCATTTAAAACAGCTACGCATTCGCCGTCAAACCCGAGATCGCCATGATTATATCCTGCATTTATTACCACATCTCTGACGATTTGTTCTATATCTACATAGGTATTGGTTCGTACTTCACCAGCAACTAAAACCATACCAGTTTTTACCAAAGTTTCTACAGCTACTCTGGCATTTTTATCATCTTTTAAAATAGCATCTAAAATAGCGTCTGAGATTTGATCTGCTATTTTGTCTGGGTGTCCTTCGGAAACTGATTCAGAAGTAAATAATATATTATTAGACATATAAAAACTCACAAAATAAATATTTTAAATTTAAGATATTTAGGTTTTAACTTAAAACAAGATACATTGTTATTTTGCAAAAGGCTATTTTTTAAATTTATAAGCACAAATAGTTGTGTAGAAGATAATTAGCTTTTTAGCAAATAAGGTTGTTTATGTGTTCAGTATACATTTTGGATAAAGACTATTATTCTTTATTTTTCCTAGGCCTATAAACTCATTATTAGTTATTTCTTCTTTATTATTACCAGCGTAAACTCGTAAAATTGTGTTTTCTATGCAATTAGTTATTGGAGCATCTAATTTTACAGAAGCTCCCTGCTTTAAAAAACTAATAGATTCGTTATTAATTAATACGCTATTAAAGCAGAGAACTGCTTTATCGGAGCGTAACAAATTATTATCTAAGGTAATAAATTTATCAGCACTAGAGGATGTGTTTTGTGCTACGATATCTTGCAGTTGTTCAATAGTAATGGTGTCTGTGTCTAGAAAATTTCCAGCTTTAAAACGATGCAGTTTAGTAACATGTGCTACTGTACCTAATGCAATACCAATATCTTCAGCTAGAGTCCTTATATAAGTTCCTTTTGAACAATAAACTTTAATGGTAAAAGCATCTGAAGAATTGTAATCTAATAGCTCTATTTTATCTATATTGATAGATCTTTTGGCTATAGGAACATCTATTCCTTGGCGTGCATACTCGTATAATTTTTTGCCTTTATATTTTAAAGCAGAATAGATACTAGGAACTTGATCGATTAATCCACAAAAACTTTTCAAGGTTTTTTGTAATAGACTAGAAGACACATCAACAGCTAAAGTTTTAACGATATCTCCTTCTGCATCTCCCGTAGTAGTAGCAATTCCTAATTTTACAGTAGCTATATATCCTTTGTCCGCATCAATACAATATTGACAAAATTTTGTAGTTCTGCCAAAAAATATAGGTAAAACACCAGTAGCTAGAGGATCTAAAGTACCTGTATGGCCAGCTTTTTCTGCACAAAAAATATGCTTAACTTTTTGTAAAATATTATTTGAGCTAACGCCAATCGGCTTATTAAGAAGAAAAATACCGTTAATCTTCCGCTTTATTTTTTTTTCACGCATTATCACTAGTTAATCATTTTCGCTATTTTGATTGTCTCGAGCAATTGCTTTATCTATAAGGTCAGATATATAATTGCTACGTCTAGAGCTTTCATCTAAATGAAATCTAATCGCAGGAATAACTCTTAGCTTAATTTTTTTACTCAAAGAAGAACGAATAAAACTTTCAGCTTTTTTTAATATAGCAAACCTAGGTGCTAAATCTTTGCCATCAAGATCTAGAAGGGATACGTGAATATCAGCAAAAAATAAATCTTTACTAATAGAAACATCTAAAATGGTTACCATTCCTAATCTAGGATCTTTTACATCTCTTTGAATGATTTGAGCTACTTCTTTTTGAATAACATCTGCAACTCGTTGTGTTCTACTAAACTCTTTTGCCATAACTGATAACTACTAAAAATAAATTGAATGAATACCAAAGAAATTCAAGATATGGATGTTAAAAAATAATTCCATATCTTGAACGTAGATACTAAGAAGATAAAGTTCGTTGTACTTGAATTACTTGGAATACTTCTATTTTATCACCTTCTTTTACATCATTATAACTTTTAACAGCTATACCGCATTCTGTACCTTGTTTAACTTCATTTACATCATCCTTAAAGCGTTTTAAAGACTCAAGTTCACCTTCAAAAATTACTACGTCATCACGCAATACGCGTATTTTTTTATTCCGATAAACAGTTCCTTCAAGAACCATACAGCCAGCAATATAACCGAATTTTGCACCGCTAAATACTTGACGTACTTCTGCCACACCGCAGATTTCTTCACGAGCATCAGATCCTAGCATTCCTGATAATGCTTTTTCTACATCATCAAGTACATCATAAATAATGCTGTAGTATCTTAAGTCTAGTTGTTCTGCTTCTATAACTTTTCTGGATAATGAGTCTGCTCTAACATTAAAGCCAACTAATACGGCATTAGAGGCTAAGGCTAAATTAGCATCTGTTTCATTAATTCCGCCTACCCCACTTGAAATAACATTAACACATACTTCTTCATTACCAAGTTTTTGCAATGAATCAACTAATGCTTCTAGGGAGCCTCTTACATCAGTTTTTAATACAATGTTAAGATTTTTCTTTTGTTGAGCACTAGACTTCATGCTGTGCATTAGGTTTTCTAAATTAGTAGCTTGTTGCTTCGCTAGTTTACCTTCACGGAATCTAGTTTGTCGCATATCAGCGATTTCACGTATTTTACGTTCATCGTCTAATACTACTAATTCATCTCCTGCATTAGGAACTCCATCTATACCTAAAATTTCAACTGGGGTAGATGGTCCCGCTGTCTCAAGAGGTTTTCCAGAATCGCTGATAATAGCTCTGATACGACCTGAATTATGTCCTGCTAGTATATAGTCTCCCATTTTTAACAGACCATTTTGTACTAGAGCAGTAGTCACCACGCCACGTCCTTTATCTATTCGGGATTCAACAACCGTACCTCTAGCTAATCCTTCTTTAGAAGCTTGTAACTCCAATAGCTCAGACTCATTACTAATGCCTTCTAATAGATTATCTATGCCTTCACCAGTTAAAGCGGAAACAGAGATAAACTGGGAATCTCCACCCCATTCATCTGGCACTACATTCCTACCAGCTAATTCAGTCTTAACGCGTTCTAGATCAGCTTCTAGTTTATCAATTTTATTTACAGCTACTATAATAGGAACTTCCGCAGCCTTAGCATGATTTATTGCTTCTTCGGTCTGTGGCATAACACCGTCATCTGCTGCAACAACTAAAACTACTATATCTGTTACTTTAGCTCCTCGTGCTCTCATAGCTGTAAATGCTGCGTGTCCTGGAGTATCAAGAAAAGTAATGCCACCATGATCAGTGTCAACATGATAAGCACCTATATGTTGAGTAATACCTCCTGACTCTCCAGATTGGACTTTAGCTTTACGAATGTAATCTAATAATGATGTCTTACCATGGTCTACATGCCCCATAACTGTAACAACTGGAGAGCGAGGATATTTTTGATAAGTATCATCATCTTTGTTTTCTAATAAAGAATCTTCAAGATAATCTGCTTTTACCAGCTTGTACTTATGTCCCATTTCTTCGACTACAATACAGGCTGTTTCTTGATCTATAACTTGGTTGATTGTAGCCATAGATCCCATTTTGAATAAAACTTTAATAACATCTGCAGCTTTAACTGCCATTCGATTAGCTAATTCAGCAACAATTATAGTTTCAGGAATTTCTATATCTCTTATAACAGGTGCGGTAGGCTTAGTAAAGCCATGCATAGCTACTGATTCTGGAGCTGACGCTCTAGAGGTTTTGTTACGTTTAGATTTCCATTCATCTCTACCATCATAACGAGATTTTTTACCGGCTTGTTTACCTTTAAAGCCATCTGATTCAAATTTATTATCTTTGTGCTTGTTTTTTTTCTTTGTCCTTCTGCTATCAGTAGCAGGTATAGGTTGATTAGAAAATTTATCTGCATGGGCAACAGGAGCAGACGTAGGTGCAAAGGAAGATGGTTTCTTATTAACTACCCTTGAGTTTTTATCTGCAGTATTTTTTTCTCCCCTACTTTTGTCATACTTAGCCCCGGTGGTATTTTTAAACTCAGGCTTAGTACCTTGGTGTTTAGTAGGTCTTTTTTTATTAGCTTTATAATCCTTAGTCTTAGGAGTTTCTGCTTTTACTACAGGTCTCTTTTTTCTAACTTCAACATTAACAATTACTTTACCTTTTGATTTAAAAGGCGATTTTGCTTTGTTTTCTAATTTTTTGCCATTTGCATGTTTTTCTTGTTGTGTATTATTTCCAGTATCTGTATGAAATTGTTTCAAATATGCTAAAAGTTTTTGTTTTTCCTCAAGGTTAACAACTTCAGCTTGGGATTTTTTTCCTACGCCAGCATCTTTTAGCTGTTTTAACAAACGCTCAACCGAAACACCAACTACTGCGGCGAGCCGTTCTACGGTAACTTCTGCCATTTACACTTCTCCTATTAGCGATCAACTTAATTACTAGCACTATCAAACCATGGTTTGCGTGCAGTCATAATTAGTTCTCCCGCTTTGTCTACGTCGATGCCTTCAATTACTAGCAATTCATCTATTGATTGATCTGCTAAATCTTCCATGGACATAATCCCATTTCTAGCTAATTTAGTAGCTAAATCCGCATCCATTCCTTCCATATTTAGTAAGTCTTCAGAAGGGGTTGTTGATGCTTCAAGTTTTTCTTGTTTAGCAAGCTCTAAAGTTAATAATTTATCTTTAGTTTTTGCTTGTAACTCTTTTGCAAGCTCTGGTGTGACACCGATAGCAGATGCAAATTCTTCGGCTGGTGCGCAGTCAATTTCTTTTAAACTTTGAAAACCTTCGGTGTATAGTGTTTTAGCTAAATCGTCAGTTATATCTAGCATACTAATAAGACTTTCTATAGCTTTTGCTTTTTCTGATACAGCTTGTTTTTCAGACATTACATTTAGTTGCCAGCCAATTAAATCACTTGCTAATTTAACATTTTGACCGCCACGACCTATAGACTGTGCTAAATTATCTTCAGACACGACTAAATCCATGCTTTTGTTGTTTTCATCTACGATGACAGAAATCACCTCAGCTGGCTGCATAGCATTTATTGCATATTGAACCGGATCTTGATCATAAAGGACAACATCAACTCTCTCGTTACAAAGTTCATTTGAAACAGCTTGAACTCTAGATCCTCGCATGCCAACACAAGCACCTATAGGATCAATGCGACCATCATTTGTTTTGACGGATATTTTAGCTCTTGATCCTGGATCGCGCGATGCACTCTTTATTTCAATAATTTCTTCAAGAATTTCAGGTACTTCTAACCTAAATAGCTCTGTAATAAAACGTGGTTCTATCCTTGATAAAATAATCTGTGGCTTGCTAGCGTCATCTACTATTTCTTTTAGAAAGGCTTTTATATGATCACCAGTCTTAAAGTGTTCCTTAGGAATTAGTAAATCCTTTTTTATAATTCCTTCTGCTTTATTGGCAAGATCTACAATTAGCTTATCTCGGGTTACTTTTTTTACAGTGCCTTTTACTAAGGTTCCTACTTTATCTTTAAATAATTCAGCTGATTTAACCTTTTCAGCAAGTTTTATTTTGCTAAAGATAGATTGCTTAGCCATTTGTGTAGCAACTCGGCTAAACTCGCGAGAATCAATGGTTTCTTCAACTGTGTCGTTTACTTGTAAATTTTCATCTAGCTGTTTAGCTTCAGATAGTTTGATATGATTAATATTTTCAGGATCAAATTCCACGTCATCAACAACTAACTTACGTCTGACGGTAGTGCTATCTCCTGTTTTTCTGTCTATACTAGCTTTCACATCTATATCGTTTGAATATTTTTTTTTAACTGCTGTTTCTAATGCACATTCTAAAGATTCAAAAATAACTTCTGAAGACACGCCTTTTTCATTAGAAACTAATTCAACCACTAACAGAATTTCTTTACTCATACTCTGCCTCTTTGCTTAATTACAACAATGCAGCAAAATTAACTGCTATAAATAAACCGCAACATTATTTACTTGCTATTTGAATAAACACATTTTTATACAAGCATATAACTCTTATAAAAATTTAAATTTTGGCAAAATATTTTAGGAACTCTAAAAAGTATTCCTTTTTAATTAACACCTTAAAAATAAATTAAAACTTTCTAATAGTTATGGAAACCCGCATATTCATCGCAATGTACATAGTTGCCGTTAAAATAAATTTCTATATTTTAACAAAACAATAATCTTAAGTATGAAGATATAATTTCACAAAGACAATTGAGCACACATAGCTTATACGTGAAGGTATGTAATATCTTAAGCTCGATAAAGATGTTATGCCCTATAAAGAGAGTGAAACATTTAGATCGCTTTTGATAACAAGTTTTTGAGGTTAAACGGCTTTAATTTTTAAAGCAGACGCTTCGTTTAAAAAACAAAAATCCATTACCCAAATAATGTGCTTTTATCTGCAAGGGATATCTTTAAAACCATATAACAATACTTAAAAACAGTGCCTTTATTAAAACAATATCTAGATTAGAGGCTAAAAATATATATGCTACCTAAAACTCGTATTTTAAAAATAATAGATATTTGGCTTAGCAAATATAATATCCTCTACATACCATCATAATTTGGAACAATTTTAGCTTTTTTTATACAACTAAAAGGGATGACAAATTCTTCATTATTTGCTATCAATACTACATCAAAACCTTCTATCCCTTTGATAATACCTGTAACTGTTCTTTTGCCATCAAAAGGAGAAAAAAGAACAACTCGTGCTTCTTCTCCTATCATTTCTTGATAATTGCTTAAGTCAAATAGAGGTCGGTCTAATCCAGGAGAAGATACTTCTAAGGTATAATCACCTAAGTCAAAATTTTCAACCTCAAAAAAATCAAGTAATTGTCTTGTAACTTTTTCACAATCAGATACCGAAATACCTCTGTCTTGACAATCTATATAGACCCTAACTAAAAAGCCATTTTTTTTGCTAAGCATCTCAATTCCCCATAAAGAGTATTCTAGAGATGTAACAATTGGATCTATTGATGTCCTTA
Organism: Candidatus Gorgonimonas leptogorgiae; assembly: GCA_929200515.1. Classification (GTDB taxonomy): domain Bacteria; phylum Pseudomonadota; class Gammaproteobacteria; order Pseudomonadales; family Endozoicomonadaceae; genus CAKMZJ01. Next base: position 9,578 of record CAKNAD010000059.1, read on the forward strand.
ACTTTTCAATAGATGTTGCCACGATTACTTAACCTCCAAAAACAAAAAAAGAGCTAAAAAAGCCCTGTGATTAGTTTTATAACAGTAAGTTAATAAAATTTTAAGTTATTTGGTAGCGGGAGCTGGATTTGAACCAACGACCTTCGGATTATGAGCCCGACGAGCTACCATGCTGCTCCATCCCGCGTCTATTTACAATACATAGTATATATATAGCTCTCTACCTTAGCAAGAAAAATATAAATATTAATCAGATACTAAAAATAACACTCAATTATTATTTAATACCTAATAACAAGCTTTGCTTTAACTAAAAATCAGTGCTTTAATAATTTGGTGCCGAAGGCGGGACTTGAACCCGCATGACTATAAAGCCACTGCCCCCTCAAGACAGCGTGTCTACCAATTCCACCACTTCGGCTACAAATATTAACACATATACTTTCAAATAGAAGGTGTATGCTTAAAAAATATTACACTACTTTAAATTCACTACTTATCGGAATTTGTTGTAGATTCTACTTCATTGTTAGTATCTAGGTCAAGAGGAGAATCAGTTTTTAACTGTATTTCTTTGTGTTCTATTTCTGTAGGAGTAAACTCAAACTGCTCTTTACTGTTTTTTTTGGCAATAAACGCTAACGATAAATTTGTTGCGAAAAAAATACAAGCTAGTAAAGTAATTAGCTTGGTTAAAAATCCTGTAGAGCTTTGGCTACCAAAAACAGTTTGCGAAGCTCCTGAGTTAAAGCTTACTCCTACTTGAGAGCCTTTGCCCTGTTGTAAAATTATAAAAAAAACTAGGCTAATAGAGGCCAAAACATGGACTACTAAAATCATTGTCTCCATATTGTATTTGCAACCTTAATTATTGAATTAAATTTATCTAATGAAACAGAGGCTTTCCCTAATAAGCCGCCATCTATATCTTGTTGAGAGAGTAAATCCTGTGCGTTTTCAGGATTAATGCTACCGCCATAAATAATTCTAGTTTGGTTAGCTAAATCACTGCTTACTTTAGAGCACAGGGATCTTATATGTTCGTGCATCTCTTGAGCTATTTCACTACTCGCACTTTCTCCTGTACCTATTGCCCATACGGGTTCATAAGCGATAATAAAATTTATTAAATGTTCAGTAGAGCTGGTAATCTCTAGTATTTTATCTAGCTGTTGCTTAATTACAGATTTTGCATTGCCAGATTTTCTTTGTTGTTGTGTTTCTCCAACGCAAACTATTGGAACTATACTTTCTTTAACTAAGGCAGTAAATTTTTTAGCTATTGTATCATCTTGCTCATGAAACAATTGTCTTCTTTCAGAGTGTCCGATAATAGCATGAGTGCAGTTTACTGATTTTAGCATAGGCGCTGAAATTTCACCAGTATAAGAACCAGAGCTATACATAGAGACATTTTGTGCACCTAGTTTAATAGCTTTATTTTCTAATAAACTCTGTACTTGATGCAAGTATACATAAGGTGGTAATACTATCACCTCTAATTGTTGTGTATTATGAATAATACCTGTAGACAAAGTTGTAACATCTTCAGGAGAAATATTCATTTTCCAATTACCCGCAATAATAGGAATTCTCTTAGTATTGTTATTCTGCATAGTTGCACCCAGTTGCTAACAGCGCTTTAATTAAAGTAATTGTGTAATTCAATTATGAATTATGGATTATACACAACACACAAAATATAAGCAATACTAAAAGGTAATTTGATTAAAAGTAAATGCTCAAGGTGTAGTATAGCTTACTGAAACATTTCACTTATCGATTTAGCGCTAATAATTCTTCTTATAGCTTCTGCTATCAAAAATGAGATATCTAGCTGTCTAATTTTGCCTATTGCTCGTAGCTGAGGACTAAGAGGGATAGTATTTGTTACCACTAGGCTATCTATAGGAGAGCTAGCTATATTCTCTAATGCTTTGCCAGAAAGCACAGGATGAATAGAATAAGCATGAACCGCTAGTGCACCGCGATCTTTAAGTGCTTCCGCTGCCTTGCATAAGGTGCCTGCGGTGTCTACCATGTCGTCAACCATAATACAAGTACGCCCTGAAATATCACCAATAACATTCATTACCTGACTTTTATTAGCTTCAGGGCGTCTTTTATCGATTATTGCTAAGTCTGTATCTATCCTTTTTGCTATTGCTCTTGCACGCACAACTCCACCATGATCAGGTGAAACAACTATAGTATTTTTATAATTTCTTTGTATTATATCTTCTAGAAATAAAGGAGATCCATAAATGTTATCCACGGGTATATTAAAAAAACCTTGAATTTGATCGGCATGTAAATCACAAGTTAATACTCTGTTAAATCCGACACTAGATAGCATATCTGCTACAACCTTAGCGCTTATAGCTACTCGGCTTGATCGTGGTCTGCGATCTTGACGGGAATAACCAAAATAAGGAATAACTGCTGTTATTCTAGCGGCTGAAGATCGGCGTATTGCATCAGCGATAATCATCAGCTCCATGAGATTGTCATTAGTAGGATAGCACACAGATTGTATTATAAAAACATCTTGGCCACGTACATTTTCTTTGATTTCAACAGCGCACTCGCCATCGCTAAAGCGACCAACATGAGCATTTCCCATGGAAATGTTTAAGTTATTCGCGACTTTTTTACTTAATTCAGGATTAGAATTGCCACTAAAAATTTTAAAATTACTCAACATTATATTTCCCTTATAAAATAATGAATAAAGCAATAAGCAGAATGTAATTTATACAGATTAAGCCTCAAAGTTTATATGTTTGTAATGCATTTTAAAAGTAAAAATGCATTACATTAATAATACACCTTGAAAGTAAAGACATGGGGTATATATACACGTAGCAGATGAAAATGCTAGTTTTGTGTTTCAAAATATCCTGCGTGTAATAGCCTTTAGTGAATCTAAGCATCGCACCTTAAACAGCAACATGTATATTTTAAACTTAATTCTGTATCAATCAATGACTAAATTATCATGCCATAAATATAAATAGCACAAGAAATATATTTATTATTTTGGTATTTGCAACCAAACTAAAACTTCTAATTTGCTGTGAATTATATAAGATTTTGTAATGTTATTTCAAGATATTTAATAGTTTTTAAACAGAATGAAGGTGACATGCTCCCCCTCCCCCTCCCTAAAGGAAGGGGCTTCCTAATTCATAGCGAATTGCTTAACCACGAGGATTAAGTCTTATTTACGCTCCAAAGGCTATGATCGCTTGCCCAGCGACTTTTATATTGATAGAAGCATTTAAGTCTCTATCGAGTAAAGTATTACAAGAACTGCAATGCC
>CAKNAD010000060.1:0-8923 GCA_929200515.1 Candidatus Gorgonimonas leptogorgiae
GTCCCCCATAGGGCAAGGCTTCTAAGTTTTTATCCTGCGTTAGTATTTCTTAATTTAGTCGACACTAATGCGAAACACTGCTTTGGCTAAAAACTTATAATCACTTGCTAAAAACCCGCACTTCCATCGACCACCTGTATGGCACTAGGTTAATAAGGTGTATACTCAATTAAAACAGATAAAATTTCCCCCTGCCTTTTTTTTAATTCTTCATAGCTACCTGTAAAACATATAGGCTTTGTCTTACAATATAGTGCCATACATAATGCATCGGAATAGAAATCATTAGTTTGCTTGTATAGTTTTTTTAGTGTGCTTTGTTTACAGTTGTGCAATAAAAAGTTAACGATTTCTAGGCTAGCGTTTTGAATAGCAATCATCAAAATATTGTTACCTTTGTTATTTGTCTTTAATAATAGACTATGATCAGCATATTCAAATAAAATTTTCAAGCAGGCTAAGTTATCATTTTTTGCAGTTAGCATTAAAGGATTTAAGCCATCAACGTTTTTTTCATGCAGTAACTTTTCACGGCTTTGTAATATTATCTTTATAGCTTGCTCATCTCCTTCTTGTGTTGCCGTTGCTAAAATAGAACTATTAGAATAAGAAAGAATTTTTAGTATGCTCTTATCAGCCGTATTGATTAATTTTTCTATTAGCTTACTTTTATGTAAAATAGCTAAATGAATAGCAGTTAACCCTTGACCTGTCTCAGCTTGCTTTAAACTAATTAAGGGAATATTATCTAGAATAAAATTTGCACAAGCATCATGTTTATTCTTAATTGCTAGCATTAAGCTGTTATAACCATATATATTGCTCTTTGTTAATAATTTGCTGTTTGAGATTTTAGCTATTAATTTTTGTAAGCATTGCTGATGGCCCTCCTGTGCTGCTAGCATAATAACATTATTATTGATACTATTAGTAACATTGAGAATATCATCATCGCAATAACTAAGTATTAGATTAAAATAGTCTATATTTTTAGCTGATGTCATAGCTATCATTAATGGCGTTAACCCTATATTATTTTTATGTAATAATAATTTATGCATAATGTCACTACGTATATTTTTTGCCATACTTTCTAATAATAGTAATTTATCGCCTAAAATTAGATGATGTAGTATATTATTTTTTTGAGAATCAGTTGCCTTTAATTGTACATAATTTAATAGAAAGTGATCAGCGATATCATATTGTTTGTTATTTAGAATAATAACTAATACTTTGTGTATTTGTTTTTTTGTTAAATGATTAATAAAATCAAATTTTAATTTTGAGTTTAATAAAGATGTTATTAATTGCCATTTTTTACATACAAATAAATAATATAAAATAGATTTTATTTTATTTAGAGCTACTTGGTTAAGTATCTCATTACTAAATAAAAAATCTTCTATCGTTTTATAGTCCAATGAAGTAATAAAAGAAAACAAACCACTTTTAGAAATGTTAACTAAGTAATATGAAATATCTATTTTATTAACGATCAAATATCGTAGTAAGCAATTAGTAATAATATTGTTTTTAATGAAATGTTTACATACTTTATTAGTTGTGCTATTACTTTGTAAATGGGCAGAGAGTAAAGCAGATAAAACTCTGTTTTTAACATCGTGATTTTTATTTAATACCCTGTTTAATTCCCGACAGATAAAATAACCGCTATTAGAATAAAACAAGAATGCCACTCTTTTAAAGCTACTAAAAAAGCAATAGATGCTTTTTGTTGAAAATGTTTGCTCTAGAGCTTGGATAAATAAAGCAGCATAAACATTTAAATCTATACTGTAAGGGTTTATTTTTTTGATATGGCTCAGATCCACAGGAATATTATGATTATTTTTTATTATATAGAAGTAGCTATTATTTATGTTAACAACAGATGTATTATTATTAATTTTTTCGATAACACGATCGTAACATTTAGGAAATGCAGAGTGGTAAATAGCTGCTTGATCTATATGTTTAGCACATAACAAATGTAAACAATCTTTAATGTTAGCTATGTACATTTTATCTTTTTCTGTCAAGCTAATTAAATTGCTAATAGATAGTCTATCTTCTGCTAATTCAATATTTAAATATTTATTTACTATATTAATAAAATGATCTTCTAGGTAAAATGAATGTTCAGCTGTTATATCTTCAATATAGCTATCAAACCATTTACAGCATCCAATTTTAGTGATTATATCTTCAAATAAATTATATAATTCTTCTGTAATGATTTTGCAAATGTTAAACCTAGATAAAGTAATATTTAGTTCGCAAATTATATCAATTATTGAATCCTCATCAAAATTAATTAGGCTTGCATATTTATCTTCTATGCTATCAAAATAAAAACTACTTGTGGCTATATTAAATAGAGCATTTTTTTCATGTATATTGATATAGCCTTTATATTTTATTAATAAATTATCTATAGTTTCTTCTATAAATCCTTTTATTTTAAGATTTATTTTCTCATGACTTTTATCGTTAGATGATAAATATTCGCCTATTCTTAATATTTTAGAATTAAAACCCTCAAAACAAACACCAAAGCAATCTGCTAATTTAGCACAAATAATTGAAGTTTTATCATTAGTAATATGATTTTTTTTACACTCAAATAAATAATTAATTATGTTATGAATATGTCTTCTAATTATTTTATAACTATATAGTAAGTTGTTATCGTTTTTTTGTGTGTTGTTATTACATCCTATTTCAGATATAATTAAACTTAAATCTTTATTTTCAATTCCAGTAAAATGGTAGTACAACTTCGATAATTCTTCTATATACTGCATGTATTGTGATTGTATATCAAAAAATATTTGATGGCTTCTTAGTTGATGAAAATTTTCTATGGATTCTGGTATTTCGATATACTCATTTTTTATAGTTTGATTACATTCAAGTTGGATTGTTGAATTATAAACCACGCTAGGTTGTAAACTAATATTGTCAAGCATTACTATATCTCTTGAAAGGATCTTTTATTTTAAAAATAGGTTAGATTTTTAACACTAGCTTAGTATACTGTATAATCTTATAAAATTTAGTTAATGTTAATTGGTTTAAATATGGCAATGTTTTTTTTAACGGTGTATTATAACAGAAAGATATAATACCAGCATTTGCTAAACTAACACATAATGGTGCAATAGTACTAAGTGCAATTAAAGGCCAGCTTTTATTTGTTTGCTGAAGTTTTTCTATTGTTTTTTCGCCATAGTTGTAAGCCAAACTAGAAGTTAATACTGGTATAGATACTGAAGCAGCAACAATTGAAGCAAAACTTAATATCCCTAAAACATATGATCTAACATCATTCCAAAAAAAATCACTATTTAGTACTTCTTTTTCTGACAGAGTTAATATAAAAAGCATAATACTAAAACCACTAGCAGAAATTAAACATGAGTATAAGTATGGTATATATCCTTTTAGACGAGGAAAAATAGCAAGAGCTACAACAGAGTTAATTATAGAAAAAATACTATACCCTACCATTTGATAGCCCCAGATATCTGTATTACTCATATTGCTAACATTATGTTCAATTATTGCTGTAGCTATGAAGGTGCTTATAATACCAATGATTAGATCGCTTAAAATAAAACAAGCTAAAGGTCTTACTAAACCGCTTGTTTTGTTATATACTAGGTCATAGATATATGTTGATGCCAATAAAGATGACGTAGTTGATGTAGCAATACCAGCCGCATTCATTATACTTTTATTCTTTATTGGGTATTTTGATTTATAATAGATAGATAGACTATTAGGAATAGCTGTTACTATATTCTCAAGTAGTACTAGTGATATTATGCGATTAAATATTTCCTGCATAGTTTTATGTTCAGTGATAGAAAATTTAATCAATCCTAAAAAGCTTAATATTCTTATAGGTAATAATATATAATTATTAGGAAATATCGTATAAGGATTTTCTAATAAAGAAGTTTCTGCTAAATGAAGCAATATTGCGTTTATTAATACTAGCCGATTACTCTCAACTCTATCATCAATCCCGATATACTCATAATCACTTCTTTTTTTATTGTAAATAGCTGATATTATTTTTTTTATTAAACAACCAGAAATAAACCAAAAAGAAATGTTCGCTAAGCTCACGCCAATATTACCTACAACCGCCTCAGTTATCAACTCATTGCTAGTTAAAGTAAAATTATCATAATTTAAATTATCTATAGCATAGCTCTTAGTAATTAATAACAGAAAAATAACAAAAATATTTTTTTTAATTGCTTGAGGAATAAAAAACAGATTATACATCATCAATAGCCTTTTATTTTTATTAAACTTATTTTAGAGATAGTTTCGTTATATAATGTATCAACTAGTTATAATTTTATATTGAAGATGGGCTCTCCAGCTGATTTGATTTGTTAAAATCATAGATAGAAATTTTTAATTCACTAGGTTCTATAGCTATAATATAGTTTTTGTTAATATAGAGCCTTGCATTAGAAATCCCATTGAGGATTAAACTTCCTCTATTTTTTAAATAGTCGCCGAGGTCAACATTTGAATATTTTTCCAAAATAACAACATTGCTACTTATGATTGAATAACCATGATCTTGTGTAGTATTAAATACAGCTATTAATCGCTTGCTATCAGGAGTAAATATTGCTTGTGACACATATGCATTTTCTTCTGAAGATATTTCAAACTTTTCTGTATTGTTAAGAGGTTTACTTTTATCCATAAACTCACAACACCAATCCCAATTACCATCTGTATTTTTTGTATAAGCATGGAAATAACTAAGTCCACTAGGCATAACAATCGAAGTTTCATCTGCTGACAAACATGATGCAAAAGTATTAGCATAAGGTATAAATTCTTCATCAGTTTTCCATGTATTATTTTCTTGACGCTCGAATATTATTATATCGTTTCTGTCTCCTATAAGGATTTTATTGCCAGAAGAACCAAAATCTAACACGCTAGGGTGCGGTATGTCTGTAAATGATGCAAGCTCATTAAAGTTACATGTATTATCTTCTTCATTAAATCTACCATGAGTTACATAACAAGTATTTTTTGTTTCTGAATTAGAAAAGCCAATGTGACACCCACGATAAACAATAAACTCATTATTAACTGGACTCGGAAAAATTTTATTTGCCCTACTTAAAGAAGATGTATGCTGTATATAGTTATTTGAATTATCTTTTAGCAATATGATAACTTTACTTTCTCCAGCAAAAAACAAGCGTTTGCCATCTTGACTATAACCACCACAATATAAATCATTAGGTATAGTTACTGCCGTGTTTTTTTCCCATGTGTTGTTTTCCTTAAGGTTGTATAGTGCTGTTCTGAGCTCATCTTTTGTATTATCTAGGAGGACATAAGTTTGTAAAATTATTTCATTGCTATTTTTAGGATTAAAATATACGCGTATACCAGAGCCTTCACCGATAATTTTCCATGATTCTTCTGTGTTTTGCCAAATTTCTACACTTGCATTATCAGTATAACGGTCGTTCAACAATGCAATTCTTTTACCATCAGCACTGACATTATTAGTATCAATTGCTCTATAACGATCATTTAACGCTGCGATTTCTTGCCATTGGTTATTTATATTTTTCCATATTTGCGAATATTTATTTCCTTGGCTAACAACAAAGTTTTTATATGTATATACGTATTTTGTTTCTTCCTTTTGTTGAAAAGTATGCTCTGGATCTATGCCTCTAACTTCTTCTTCAGTATTAATAGGTATGGCATGCAAAGGGGTAATAAATACAGTTAATAATGTACTAGCAATAAATTTAAAAAATTTAGATTGCAACTTAGTAGATGGCACAATTGCTTTTTTGCAAGTAAAAGTAGTTGTATCAAATTTTATATTATAGTTTTTTTTAGATGCTAACAAGGCATTCCTCTTAGTAGTAATCATATTTTTTATGAACCTTATTGTTTTTTATTTATAAATTTTAAGAAAATCTTATGTTAATTATTTTATTTGAAATATTTGGATATGCAGGTTTTCAGCAAGTGATTATAAGTTTTTAGCCAAGGCAGTGTTTCGCAGATTTAGTGTCGGCTAAATCAAGAAATACTAACGCAGGATAAAAGCTTAGAAGCCTTGCCATCTGGGGCTATTAAAAAGATCTGCTTAATTGTTAAAACACTTTGAACTGCACTTGCATTCGGGCAGCATTTTGCCTCGAATTAGATCTTTTCTCTAGCCCTGAAACCTTGCATTTCCATCTGTCACGTTTATATACACTTTCAAGTTAAAAGTGTATAATATTTTGCAGGTTTAGTATCTAACAAATCAAGACGTACTGATGCAAGATAAAAGATTAGAATTATCAACAGTCCATGAGCTATTAAAAATATCTACTGCTCTGTAAAATCACCTGAAAGATAAATATTTTCATTTATGTTATCCAAAGCTAGCGTTTATTATACAGATTTTATTTAAAAAAGCAATTAAACTTATAAAAGTAAAATTAATTTATTCTTTTTCACCAAAATAATTGTTTATCAAGTAACATAAAGCTCTTAAAGCTTCTTTTTCATCAGAGCCGTCACACTCAATCTTAACAGTAGATCCTTTTGCTAGAGATAGCATCATTAATGACATTATACTTTTTCCATTTACACGCTTGTTGTCGTTAATTAAAGTGATTTTGCTAAGAAAGCTATTTGACACTAAAACAAATCTAGCCGCAGCTCGTGCATGCAACCCTAGTTTATTGATGATGGTCATCTGCTTGGTAATCATGCGCCATTAACTCCCGATGTATTAACTTTACTTGATTGTATTTTTTATTAAAAATCTGAGCTAAATAATCACATATATACACTGATCTATGCTTACCTCCTGTACACCCAATAGCAATAATTAAATATGCCCTTCCTGAATCATTAAACTCAGATACCCACTTACTCAGAAAATTGTCTATATCTGTTATCATTTCTTTAACTTTGGGCTTGCTTTCTAAATAGTCTATTACCGGCTGCTGTAATCCGGTGTATGATTTTAATTCCTCAACCCAAAAGGGATTAGGTAAGCATCTTACATCAAAAACAAAATCTGCTTCCTCTGGAATACCTTTTTTAAAGCCAAAAGATTCTAGCGTTATGGATAAACCATTTTTTTCTGGATGAAAAAATTTATTTTTTATCCAGCTTTTTAGTTTATAAATAGAAAATTTTGATGTATCTAAGGTAAAAGTTGCCAAGCTAAGCAATGGTTTAAGTAGTTTTTTTTCTAATTCTATGGCTTCTCGTAAAGAATTTTTTTGATTGTCTAGCGGATGCCTTCTTCTTGTTGTTTTGTATCTTAATAACAACGATTCGACTGTAGAATCTAAATATATAATTGATAAGTTAACATTATTATTTTTAAGGGTTGATATTATTTTTTGAATATTATCAATATTTTTTGTGCAATTTCTAATATCCATGCTAATTGCAACTTTAGCTGTTTTAGCTGTAGGCACACTCAAACAGCTAGGAAATTGATCAATTAATGTTATAGGCAAGTTATCAATGCAATAATAACCTTCATCTTCTAATGCATGTAAAGCACAGCTCTTTCCCGCACCAGAACATCCACTGATAATAATTAATTCCATATAATCTCCTTTGTTATTCATAATACTATTGATTTAATTTATGGGGACATATTTTATCTTAACATGTATAATTTCTAACGAATAAGCAAAATATTAATTAAAAATTAAAGAAGCAATGCTAATAAGATACTGAAAAAGATATTTAGGAGGGATATCATATCATATGCTTTTTACTAAGATCTACATAAAAAATTATAGCATTTTTATTTTAATATAGCTTATATTGTTATCTTAATTATATTAAATAATACTTTTAGGAGTAATCATATTTATGTTTAGCGATGCTAAAAATACTATAGCAAATAATATTCAAGATATAATAAACAATATTTTATCAAAATCTTGTACAAATAATAAGTGTAATGCATCTATCTTAACCGCATATTCAACTATTTTAATAACCGGTGAAGATAGAGAAAAATTCTTACAAGGACAAATTTCAGCTAATATGACCGAGTTGTCGTCGTTAAGCTGTAAATTAGCTGTTGCATGTGATTATAAAGGCAGAATGTATACAACATTCCGTATTGTAAATACAGGAGAGAATTATTTGCTTATTATGCATGAAAGCTTAATCGAAGACACGATAAACACTTTAAAGAAGTATGCTCCTTTTTTTAAGGTTAAGATTGAGCGTAGTCAATATATTTCTGTTGGTTTTTCAGGTGCTAAAGTGCAAAATGCTATTAATAATGCATTTAAACTAGATACCTTACCAGAGTCAGGGCAGGTTCAAGCTAGTGAAGATTTGCTAATCTTTAAAATGAATAAAGGTAATGTATTTCAGTGCTTGCTTGCAATAGATAAATTAGAAGCATATACCAAGGCATTTATAGAAAATTTTTCAGTTGATACTGGAAATAAATGGTGTTTAAATAATATTTATGATGTTATACCCGAATTAAGATCTGAGATATCCTATAAATATATACCTCAGTATTTAAATCAAACTTCTATAGATGCTATAAGTTTTCGTAAAGGCTGCTTCACAGGACAGGAGATAATAACTAGAACACAAAATTTAGCTACTGTAAAACAAAAAACATATCATGTAACCATATCAAATAATAATACTATTAACATCAATGATGCTTTATTTGATAGCAATGGTAAAGTTATTGGAAATATAATACAAATAGAAATAGACCATGACAATAAAAACTATGAAGTTTTAGCGGTTATAAAATATAATGATGATCAACAAATATTTATAGACTCAAGTGCAAAACAAATAGTTAAAGTACATAATATACCTTATAATATGAATGCTAAAGATGAATTGAATAAATAGTTTA
>CAKNAD010000060.1:9023-12633 GCA_929200515.1 Candidatus Gorgonimonas leptogorgiae
TATGAAAAACTATACTAAAAAAATAATATTTATTACTCTAATTTTTTTTAATGTTGTTACTATCAATACATACGCGATAGATAAAACAGCTAAAAAGGTTGTCTTTGTTAACATGGTGGCTGATTTATTCCATGCTGGTCACGTCTCTTTTTTGAAGAAGGCAAAGCAATATGGAGATGTCTTAATTGTAGGCCTGCATGGCGATGAGTTAGTATCTAAATACAAGAGAAAGCCTATATGCAATATAGAGGAAAGAAAAACTGTGGTAGAATCCTGTAAATATGTAAATAGAGTTATCTGCGATACTCCTTTAATTATTACTCAAGATTTTATAAATAAACATAAAATAGACTTAGTAGTTCATGGAGATGACTTTGATGTGGAAAAAATTAATGATTTTTACGGTGAAGTCATTGAATTAAATAAGTTTATTACAGTTCCTTATACGCAAGGAATCTCTACTTCAGAAATTATTAAGAGAGTAGAAAAATATAATTCTATGCAAATAGACGATAATTTATTATCTGCTATCTCTGAGCTAGAAAATATTACTTTATAGAAATATTCTTAGCCTTTAAAAACTGATACAAGCTAGTAATTACTACATTATTAAAATTGTTCTGTAGTTGGCTTTTAATCATTTCAATATGGTGCTTTTCTTGAGTGCCTTTTGTAGTGATTTGCTTGATATATACAGCTATAGAATCTAAGTTATCTGTCAAAGCTTGTAATAATATATCGTAGGCATTAGTGCTAAGTTTTTCTCCTTTTGTTATTAATTTATATGCTGTAATTTTTGTTTCTTTTATAGGATCATCTTTTGAAGTTTTCCATAAATAAGATAAAGTATTAGGATGGTTTTTATTTTGCAGTATTAAATCATCTATAAAATCTTTTGCTACAGTGTATTGTTTTTGTTCTACTAAATTGTGTATGGTTTTAAGTTGTGCTTTAGAATGCGAATTCATTACTAGTTTATACGACAATGCTTCTATAAGAAAGCTTTGTAATGGGTCTCCTATATTATAAGGTATTTTTGTTTTATCGTTAGGTAATATCGATAAATATGATATCCCTTCTTGTAATAAATAACTAGTGGTATTCGCTCCTTCGGTTAACATAGGTAAATTAGTATTTTTAATTAAAAATTGAAAAACTTGTTTTGGTAAAGATAAAAAATTTAATATTATTATCTTTTTTTCTGCAATGGCTAATCTAAATTTATCTAATAGATTATCATTATGTAATGATACAAAAGTTATATCCTTTCTATTATAGGTAAACACGTCCATATCTATAAATAAATTATTAGGAAAAAGTGATAATACTGTAGCTGTATCACGGTTACACCTAAAGCTATCTAGTACGGTAATCCAATCTCTAATGATATTATATGCACTAACTTTAATTTTATTGTGATGTATGCCGTATATAGCAGAGTGATCAATTTTATTTTTATTAAAATATAAATAGATTAAGTTTATAATGTTAGCAATATTAGAGCTATGTTCAATATTAGCTAATGTAGCTGTAAGCCATTTTAATATATAATTATCACCGTTATATTTTAATTCAATATTAGTTTTTACTTCAGGAATTATACTACATGGGGTATTTACCAAGCTATTAATATTAGAGTAACAAGATTTAGTTGTTGCATCTATATATAAATCGGTATTTATTTGCTCACATTTTTTAGCAAAAGCAAATGGCTTTATTATTATTAAATCATCTGCAACTAACTCATTATAAAATTCAGGGGCGGAAAAGCTAATAACAACTCCATTATGTTTTATTAACTTTCTATAGCCATTATATTTTTTTATCGATACATGGTTATTAGCATAAAAATAATTATCCATAAAGCTATCATCATCAACAAAACCTACATGTAGTTTAACACCTAGAGTTGTTATTTTTTGTGATTTAACACTATTGTCTTTTATTAATGGAAACAATTTTGATATTTTTTTTAAGCAAAAAATTTTTTGTTTTTTATAAAATATTTTTGCTGTTTTTGATAAGAATCTTCTGCTATCTGGAGTTGAATTATCAGGAGGAGAAAGAATAATCTTAATTTGAGGTACTCCAAGCTTTATTAACCAATTGATTAAAGCAAAACTTGCATTTTCATCTCCATAAGAAAAAAATTTATTAGTTACTATAGATGATTTACGGTACTGTTTACTTTTAACATAAACCGCTAAATTATTTAGTTTTGGCAATATAGAAGATACTAAGTCTAACATCTTTGAGTTTATATTTTCTATATAAGAAGAGTCTACATTTACATAATCAATAGCAGATTTTTTTGTTTTAGTTTTATAATCAACTAAAGCATCTACTGCAGAGCTATTACCCTGATTAATTAGTGGTTTTTTGTTATCTTCTAGTTTTAAATTAGTAATTATAGTTTGTTTTTTTAAAGATATTAATAATTTATATGCAGGATTATTTTTTTCAACTAAAAATTCATTAAAAAAGACAGGGTTAATTATATGATTTGCTATTATTTCGTTATTGATAGCTATCGCAAAATAATCATGATGCTTTTTAAAAAGTGACATTATTATAGTTTCATCTTTATTCTCTAGCTTTTCAAATACAATCAGAGGAGCATGATCTATTAATACTTTAATATTTTCGCTATTATCGTTGTCTATCGCTATCAATAGCGACGTTTTTAATTGCTCTTGGTAATTTACAACATTGCTTTGATGTTTATGTTGTAGTAAACATTCTAAAAAAACACTGTTTTTATTACGTGCAGCAGCCGTAATAGACGTGATATTATTTCCCGCAATTGTAACAAAAAAAGCAGGTGCAATCCTAATTAACTCCTGGAAAATATTAAATTTATCTTGCTCAATAGCATATATAATCGGGTTGTAATATCTATTAGTAAATTTACTAATTGCATAGTGTAGAGGAAATTTAGTTAGTAAAATTTCAAAAGCCCTAATGGCCTCGGCTTGATTATCTACCGAAATAGCATAAAATAGGATGTCGTATATTCCACGACATCCTATTACATAATAATGGTCGTTTAAAACTAATTCTCTAAGTTGCTGGTTATCGCAGATGTAACTATAAAGATTAGGTAGACTATTTAATACTTTGTTAAGTTTTTTCTTGGTCAAAAAAATTAATAGTTCTACAAGACAAACATTGGCATTATAATATATCATTAAATCTATATGTTTAGTCACTAGATTGCTGTTTGTAAATTCTTTTTGTGTGTTTTTATCAGCATAGAGTATGTCTTTAAAAATATTAGCATTATTTGATATTATACTTGATTTTAAAGTTAGGGATGTTATACCTGCGTTTTTTACTTGATATGTTAAAATACTGGTAGCCATCGTATTTTTATTTGTAAACTGGTTGCTTGCTAAATAATTTTGTTTATTATTACCAGAAACATTTTTTAATTTTGTAACATTTATAGCTGAATTGTTTATATCTTTATTATTTATTGGTGTCATTATAAAAACTTTATATTATTGTTGAATTTAAAATAGAGATTTTTATATAGAATTGTATCATATATTTCATGTGACATGCTCCCCTCCCTAAAGGAAGGGGCTTCCTAATTCACAGCGAATTGCTT
>CAKNAD010000061.1:0-7690 GCA_929200515.1 Candidatus Gorgonimonas leptogorgiae
TCGTTAAAACACTTTGAAATGCACTTGCATTCCAGCAGTATTTTGCCTCGAATTAAACCATTTTACTTAGCCCTGAAACCTAGTATTTTCATCTACCTCGTGTATATTAGGCTGTATAATTATTTTTTACGCAAGAGGAAGCTATCAATATTAGTATAATACATCTAAAGTATAGAGTATTTTTAACTGATAATCCTAAAAGCTTATAAAGTATCTAATAAAATTATAATAAATATTTGGAATAGATGATGAGATATCCAATGTATAATAAAAAGTATGGATCTTCTTTGATTGAAATATCTATTATTTTGGTATTGTTATCCTATACTTTTTACCTTGCTATTGATTATTTGCAAGATTTAAAAGCTACACAGAAAGTACAGGGCTTAACTAGTAAATTAGAAAGCCTACTAATATACAGCAGAAATCAAGCTATTTTAACCAACAAAAATATTGCAGTTTGTTCAACTATTGATGGTAAAACATGTTACACAGGAGATTCTAAACAAGCAAATGGGTGGCAGTTAAATTGGATAGTATATGAAGGTATTGAAAATAGTGACACAGCTGAAGATGCTAAAAAGGTGCTTTATCTTTCATTCAATAAAGCAAAATTTATTCAGATTGATTATAATCGTGGTGCTACAATAGTATTTAATAATATGGGAAGATGCCTTCAGGCAGGAACTTTTACTATAAAGTATAATGATGATACTTCCACACAAAGTTATACAATAACTGTTAGTACAGCAGGACGTATCAGGCAAAGCCAACAAATAAATACAGACTAAAGGAATATGTATCATAAACATTATTATCTTTCTGGTAACAGTATACTAGAAATAATGCTAGCAATTTTTGTAAGCTCTATTGGGGTTTATAGTGTTTTTATTTTATCTTTAAAAAGTATTACTAATATTAATACTAGTAACCAGTATTTACATGCTAGTTATGCTGTGGAAGATATGGCAAGTCGTATACAAGCTAACCCCGATATTGCTAAAAACACTAATGCATATGTTGCTAGCAATATTTTAATAAATTCTAGAGACTGCCAAGAAAATAACGATATAGATTACTGTCAACAGCAATTATGTTCAGCCACAGATGTTGCTAATTATGATCTAGATATTTGGAAGCAAATGCTTGCTTGTAAGTTAAATAATGCAACCGCAGAAATAATAGCTATTGAAACAGATACAATAAAAAAATATGAAATAATTATTGAATTTAATTCTACTGATAATAAGTCTAATGAAGATGCCACGAAAGTTAAAATATCTGCATATCAATCTTTATAACAGAGTTTTAGGATTTGGACTTTTAGAAGTTTTCATATCTTTCTCTTTAGGTATTATAATAATAATGCTAATGTGGCGTGTATTATTAATTATGCATCATAACTGGATTAATTATAATGAAAAAATGCAGCTACAACAAAATGCACAAACAGCTATTGATATAATAAGCACAGACCTTATAAACTCTTCTTACGTAAAATACTCTAAAAATACTGTGCTTGCTAGCACGATTAAAACCAATATAACTAAATTAAACTGGATGACTTATTTCCATGCAGGTATTTTAGGAATTCCTCAAGGCTCTAAACAATTAAAAGCTATAGATTCACAAGCAAAATCAGAAGCTATAGCTGTTTTTTATTTAAACGCTGATGAAGAAGCTATGGTTGCTAATTACGAAAATGGTTTTTTATATACTAGTGGCAATAATAAATATAGCTATCAGGATTTATTAGCATTAATTAATAAAGATAAAGATCAAATGACGTTGTTTACTGCCGGAAGTATGAGTTATAACAATAAAATTCATATTGCCATGAATTCATCTGCTGCATTGCAGAATTGCACAATTAATTTTAAAGGCAGTTTTACTTGTAATAACAATTTAGAGTCTGCATCTGAGCTAAATATGCTAGGTGGCACGATACTCAAGCAAGAAGGATACATATATTACTTAAGATATAGTAATAAAATGCCAAATTTATACCGAAAAAAATTAGGATTAACTAAAAGTAATAGAGGCTATAATGCTGAAGCCTTAGTAGAGGGGATTGAGCAACTATCTATTTGGTATAAGTATACTGATGGCGATAATTCAGGATACTTTCGTGCTGATGATTTAGACGATAACATAAATCAATGGCAACAAGTAACAGCTATATGCTTAGAAATAGTTGTAAGAAGCAGAACAGAAGTTGCCAAAGTACCAATGGATTATTTTTTTGCTAATAAATTACATACCCCTAAAGATAAATATATCAGGCAAGCATATTCAACGACTATAGCAATTAGAAATAAAATATAATTATGCAAATCAAAAAATTTAGAGGTAGTATTCTACTTGTAGTTGTAAGTCTATTATTGATACTAAGTTTTGGTAGTTATTTGATGGCGTATCGAAGTATATTGGCAAGTAAAATTTTAGCAAATAAACTCGATAACCAAGAAGCCTTTAGCATAGCAGAAGAAGCCCTGTTAACAATAGAGCACAAAGTTATTCCGTATTTATCTGTAGATGTCTTTAATTCTAGTTGTAGCAACGGATATTGCTTTTCAGGAGTTGATAAAGAGCTACCACAAACATGCATAATTAATAATAAAAATTATTGGCAACAAGCAGAATACTGGCAGACAGAAGGCTATCATCAAACACTTAGTTTAAATTACAAAAATCAGCAAGTTACAGCAAAATACATAATAGATTTTTTGTGTTATATACCTAAAAATACTGATGGCCCCTTAGCAGATTATAACAAGATTACAGATATGTCGATGGTATTTAGAATTACAGTACTAGGAATTAACAACAATGGCACAGAATCTATGCTACAATCAATTTATAAACGGGATATTTTATAAATTTTTAATATTAACACTAATAATATTGATGTTATTAGTAATCAACAAACAAGCATTTGCTAGTAGTAATAATATAACTAAAGAAGCTAGCTTAGAAAATTTAATTATCAATTATTATAATATATATTTATCTAATTCTGTTACAGATGACAATATAAGCTACCACAGTTTTTTTCAACCTAAAATAAAAAATAGCACAGAAAATATATGGAGTGGCATGCTTGTAGCTTTTTTTGTAGATGATGATGGTAATTTAAGAGAAGATAGCAATGGTAATTTACGTTTAGATAATACCGATGCTGTTATAAACTTGAGCTATGATCTAGCAACAAACAACATAAAAGTAACTAAATCTGCCGCACATAGTAGCGGATTTAATCCTAGCAATTATTCAATTAATGAAGTATCAGCTGTTTGGCATACAGACAATCTAGCAACTGTAGCTGACAACACTAGCAAACTTGGGGCTAAAAAATATAATGAAATATCTTTAGACAAAAGATATATGTTTACACAAATCGATAACAAGCTAAATCTTCTAATTAATAATATCTGTACATTGAATTACAAATACTTTGATTTAGATATAATTTCTTGTAACAAGGCAATAAATTATTTATATGGAAAGCCTAACAACACACAACGATCAAAAATAAAGAGCATTTCAGAACAAGAAAGAAAAATAATAAATCTTGGTGATATAGCACATTCAGAACTAGTTATTGCAGGAAAGCCAAAGGCTAATTACGATTATCTATATCAAAATGCTAGCTACGCTAAATTTAAGAAGTTGCACCAATATAGACGTAAAGTGCTTTATGTTGGTGCTAATGATGGTATGTTACACGCCTTTAACGCAGGATTTTACGACTCAGTTAATGGTATATTGTCCCTTACTGGTAACGCTGGAGAAGCAAAGCACCCCTTAGGTAGCGAATTATGGGCTTATGCTCCGACAAACTTATTACCACATTTAAAATATTTAACTAGTAAAAATTATAGCCATAAATTTTTTGTAGCTGGTAGCCTGCAAATAGTTGATGCACAAATTTTTTCTGCTGACGAATATCATCCTGATGGCTGGGGTACGGTTTTAATAGCGGCGATGGGATTAGGCGGTAGTTTCATTAATTTAGCAATGGCAAATAATAAACAAGAATTTAGTTCAGCCTACATCTTATTAGATATAACTAACCCAGAATCTTCGCCTCAAGTTATAGCTGAAATTAGTCATAAACAATTAGGATTTACTTTATCTAAGCCTGCGATTGTAAGGCGTAAGATACATAGCAACAATAATAAAAATCAGACATCAGTTAACCATAATTGGTATTTAGTATTTGCATCAGGTATTAACAATAATTTAGAATCTTTTAATACAGATAATAGTTTAAAAATATTTATATATGATTTAACCAAGAAATCGCTAGTAACAGGGTTTAACCCAAAAGCCACACAATTTAGCAATTACTATGCAGGCGATATGCAAAAAACTGATTGGAATAATAGCAATGAAGATGATTTTATATACTTTGGAGCTTTATATGCTAATAATAATATTGTAGCAAATAGTAGTATTTTAAGATTAAAGTTAGCAACTCCAATAACTGCATCGACTGTAAGCACATTAGCAACTAATTTAAAACCTATAGTTACAGCACCATTGTTAGTTAGAGATAAGACCGATTATTGGATTTTTGCTGGATCAGGTAGGCTACTAACTAGGCAAGATGCTTCAAATATTGGTAATCAATTTATTTATGGGATACGAGAGCCATTAAATATTCAAGGAAAATTATCGCTTGCTACCGTAGATGCTAATAAGTTAGTAGATGTAACTAATGTAGAAATTTCAACTACTGGAGCAATAATAAACAAACAAGAAGGTGATTTTATCGATTTCTACATTGATAACAACAAAATAACAGAGTTTGAGCAACTAGAAAAAAATATTAGTGATCGACAAGGATGGAAGCTAAATCTTGATAATACTGATGCTGTTACTCCTGGTTGTTTGCAGTTGCAACCTCAGAGAGTAGCCTCGTTAATTATATTTCCAGAGTTTAAGCCTAGAAACAATAATTATTTTGTAGGGGATAGATATGTGCATATATTACATTATAAAACAGGTACTTCTTCTATGAGTTATCAAGTAAAGGCAAGCGATGACACTAAAGATACAAACAACAACTTAGCAATTAAAAAAATTTATGCAGGTATAGGTTATAGTTCATCTAATTATATACAGATAAAAACCTCTGTAAAAGATGGTACAAAAATATTAATCCCTAATTCAAGTAAAATATCTATTGATTCATATGCAGAAGAAGCTAATACTAGGTATAGTAGATTAAGCTGGCGTAAAATAAAATAACCTTTTTATACTGTTGCAGATATTGGGCGTGATAGGCTAATAGGAGAAGTTTCTAAGTTGTTGGATGTAATTATTTCCCAAGCTGTTTTATCTTCTAATAATTTTTTCACCAACTTATGATTTAATTCATGTCCCGATTTTACTCCTTCAAAATGACCTATAATGCTGTATCCTAATAAGTATAAATCGCCTATTGCGTCCAACATTTTGTGTTTTACAAATTCATCTTCATAACGTAAACCGCCTTCATTTAAAATTTTATTGTCATCTAGTACTATAGAGTTATTTAAGCTACCCCCTAACGCTAAATTATTTTTTCGTAGAAATTCGACATCTTTCATAAAACCAAATGTTCTAGCGCGGCAAATTTCTCTTATAAAAGTAGTGCTAGAAAAATCTATTGATGCAAATTGATTTTTTTTATTAAAAGCAGGATGATCAAAATCTATGGTGAAACTAACCTTGTAGCCATTGTATTTTTTAAATGATGCAGATTTATCGTTTTCGGTAATGCTAATATTTTTTTTTATTTTAATATATTTTTTAGCTGCGTTTTGCTCTTGAATACCTGCTGATTGTAATAAAAAAATAAAAGGACTAGCACTACCGTCCATGATAGGGACTTCATGTGAGGTTAGGTCGATATAAGCATTATCAATACCCAAGCCTGAAAGAGCGGCTAATAAATGTTCTATTGTGTCAACTTTAGCGTTATCTTTTTCTAATGATGTGCACAAGGTAGTTTTACAAACATTATTAGATATTGCAGGTATTTGAACTGAAGGTGTTAAATCTGTGCGAAAAAAAACTATACCAGCATCAATAGGAGCCGGTCTTAGAGTTAGATAGACTTTTTTACCAGAGTGTAGCCCCACACCTGTGGCTCTAATACTGTTTTTTAACGTTTTCTGCTTGATCATGCGTTATTTAATCCGAGAGCTAATTTAAATTAATTCTAATAAATAAAAAACTACTATACTTATTCTTAAGTATATTAACTTTTTATTAATAATTAATATTAAACATTTTAGCAAATAAAACTTTAGTGGTTAAAAATTATTATATAAATTATACATAATATTTCATAAATAAAAATTTATACTATTTTACTCTAAAATATATATTTTTACAAAAATTAAAATAAATTATTTATGAAGCCAGAATGTTGTGTGCATCTAATAACAGAAGAACATTTAAAGCAAGCACAAAGCACGAATATGTTGTGATTATTTATACACATGGTAAATGAAAATGCTAGGTTTCAGGGCTAAGTAAAATAGTTTAACTCAAGGCAAAATACTGCAGGAATGCAAGCGTGCATTTCAAGGTGTTTTAACGATGAAGTAGGCCTTTTTAATAGCCCCCAGCGGGCAAGGTTTTTTAGATTTTAAACTGCGTTACTACTTTTTAATTTAGTACAAATATAAATAACCAAAGTAGATGCCTTGTTTAACAAGCCAAAAATTACTTGCTGAAAACAGCATTTACAACTGCTACGTGTATATATATCAAATATTGATGTGCAATATTAATTATATTTTATAGTATTTTAGACAGTAGTGTTTAGTATGATGTTTGTTAGTATACCACAAAATAATTATACTTGTAAAGCTTACAGTATAATTAAAATATTAGTATATAGCTTGTTAGTTGCTTATAGTCATTTATTACATGCAGTTTGGTTTGATGGGATATCTTCGCCAGAAGTAGTTAGGTATAAGATACAAATTTTAAATAGTGCATTTAAAAATTTGACTCAAGGTGCTACTCCACTAGTAGATGAAATCACTAGTGAAAAAGTGTGGCATGACTGGGAAGATCCTAAACCGCTAACCGAGCAACAATATGTTAAACTAGCCAAGTTTTATCAGTTTAATAATGAAAAAACTTTGCTTACAAAAGAGTTTTTAAAAAGTGAAAATAGAGATAACCCAGTAAATAGTTTTGATTACTTAGCATATATTTTTAGTAGTTCCGAAAAAAAATCTAAATATATACAAGAATTTGAAAATAAAATTATTGTAGGAGATTTAAGCATAGAAGGGCAGCCTACAAATTTTGATATTGTAAGCCAAATAGCAAAAGAAGTAGAGAAATCTCATGATGGCAAAAAGCTCAAATATGCTATAAGAGAGCTACGTAAAAATATTGAAGTATTACAAGTTAACGATGCTCTTAACTATGCTTTAGCACAAAGCAGTATTGATTGTGTTAAAAATAATATTATTAAAGATAACACAGAAACTATTAATAACTATAGTTTAGTTGATCATATAAGCTTTTATGCAAACGAAGATTATAAATTTTTTGAAAATAGAAAAATACTATTTGCAGTTATTGATTTGCTAAAAAAAAACGCACAAAATAATAGTGGTCTTTTAAAGGATTTACAACAAATTAATGATATTAACGACTTACTTATTACAAACAAATATAT
>CAKNAD010000061.1:7700-12623 GCA_929200515.1 Candidatus Gorgonimonas leptogorgiae
CAAATATATAGCAGAGCTACAAACTATTTTAAATAAATTTAGCAACGATGAAATTATTAATAAGAAAGATTTAAAGAAGTATCTACCAATTTTAAATGAATATTTTAGAAATAAACAAATAAATGAAAAAAACTATATTGCTAGTATGATGTTACCATCTAGAGATATTATGTGTACCAATAATGCATATTTTTTGTGTGGTTTGCTAGATAACTTTATAACATCTAGAAACACAAAACAAAAAATATATACTAAAATAAATAAACCAGCGATATTGACATGGTATAAGGGTAGCAAATTAAAGTCTAATTTTACTAAAAATATAGGAAGCGATAACTTTAAATATATAGTAACAAGCCAGGCAGATGCAGATATTTTAATAACAGGAATAGAGAATAGTATTAATAGGGGATATGCAGTTGGAATACTATATGGCTATATAAACTCTAATAGTAATCAAAGGCTAGAAACAAAAGAGCTAAATAACAAGTTAAATATCAACAGTAATTTTATATCAATATATGGACGCTTGCTATTAAAAGATTACAGTTTTAAGCTTTACGCTAACTATAATATAAACCAGAATAAAAATTTACGCATAGACACTAAAAACCACGATTATAGATTTAGTAATGAGTGTCATAGTATGTCTATATATGGTGAAGTTAATTTAAAAATATTAACCTATTATAAGTTATTTATAGAACCAGCAGTAACGGTTCATTCATATATACATTTAGAACATAGCTATGAAGAATACTCAAATAATATAATACATAAATTAATTCCATTATCTATAGTAGCAAAACATTATCAAAATTTGGATTTAGGAGCCAAGTTAACTTTTTATAGTAGAAGCAAAGGCGATGATGATGAAATAATAACTAAGATATGGGTTAGTGTATTACAGGATATAATAGCCAGTAATCCAGGATTTCTAATAGGAGTTAATGATAGCAACCTGTTATTTAATGATTCTTCTTATGCTAAAAGAAAATATGAAATAGGATTGGAAATTAGCTGGATAAAAAATAGATTATCTACAAATTTTGATATCTGGTCTAAACATTATAATAAAGGATATCTCAGGTGTATAGGGTTGGAAATAAACTATAAATTTTAGTATTTATACACGTGGCATTAGCCTTGAAATCTAGTGTTTTCACTGCCACGTGTATAGTTAACAAAGAGTTCTATGGAATGATGTTAGTTGCTAATAGGGTTATCTATAAATATTATCATTATGTTTTCTTATTAATTATCATGAGTATGGTTACTAAGGCTTTAGCAGGTATTATTAATCCACGGCTAACAGAACAGACAAACGCTAATATTTATAAACATTCTATGAATAATGTATTGAAAGATTATAACTTTTTAGGCTATGCAACAACAACATATAATCATAATGATATAATAGGGGGATGTAAAAAGCCATTAACATTATTCAGAGCAAAAAGCATAAATAAAAGTACTGATATTATCATATCTTATATTTACACTAAACCAGTACTAAAAGTTATTGAAGAAAATACTAGCACTAAATTTTTTATTAAGGGAATATTAAGGTCTGATCATGCTAAGTATAAATATGCAGGAGAGCTAACTGATAAACTAAGTATTGATATAAAAAATATTATAAATAATAACGCAACCTCCGACTATAGCTATCTTGTAAACAAAATAAATATTGATTTACACGATATAGCTCAAGTAGCATATTTAACTTATGGTAGCTATCAGCCTTTTAATCAATTAATAGATTATGCTGATTTATCTGAAATTATAGCTGATATAAATAATCAGAAAGAAGAAATTATAAGAAACAAAATACCTGTTAACTCAAAAATTTTAGAAACTGTTGTCAAAAGTAAAATTGATGTTCATTTTCCAAAAATAACAAGATTTGATCAACTACCTAATCCAGATAAATATGCTAAAAAAGTATTAGCTACCATAGAAGAAAATATTAATTATAAGTTAAAAGTAGATGAAACATATATATATCAAGATACTAAAAAATTACTCTTACATATAAGTAATATACAAAAATTAATACTAAAAAATAGACATAACACAAATATTGCAAGTTATATTCTACCAAACACATACGTATCTACATATGATAACACCATGAATGTAATAGATATGGTAGAAAATAATATTAAGAAGAGACTACTACATATACAAAATATTAGTAAAGGAAATACTGTAAATAATATGTGGTTTCAGCCTGGATATTTATATTCTAAAAGTAGAAACGATTCGATTATAGCTAAATATAATAATACAGTTAAAGGCGTATCTTTGGGTATTGAAGATAACAGCAATGCCTCTTATGATCTTTGTATGGGCTTTTGCTATAGTTATGCAAAATCGTATACACAAACTCATAATATAAATACAGTTTATTTAAATGCATATCATTATGTTTTTAGTGCTTATACTAGCTTTATATATAATAAAATTATATATGATATGCAGATTAACTATACTAAAGTTCAAAACAATAGACAACGAATAGATTTTTTAGGATATAATTACTTGTCAGCATATAATAATCATGCCATTTATTTTGAGGTTACTACAGGAAAAAAATTTCAATTAGAGAATGATCTGATTATAAATTGTAAGCTTTTGTGTAGTTTATCACAAAACAAGATCTCGCCTTATGAAGAAGTTTCTGAGTCTTTAGGTTACCAAATATCTCCGCATATTAATAATAAAGTAAGTGTTGGTTTAGAAGCTACATTTTATGGGAGTTTATACATATATGGAATTCGTTTTAATCCAGAGTTTTTTGCTAATATAAAGTTTGATTTATTAAATAGCAAAAAAATATACGACATTAGCATGTATAGCTATAAATCTACAATAGAGCTTCCACAAGCCAACAAATTAAATACTAAAATCGGAATAGGAATATTAAGCAATATAGCTACATTTAATATAAGATTAGATTATTTTTTTAAAATGAATTCTAATATAAAAGCGCATATGATAAACGGTAATTTAAGCTATTATTTCTGATGTTAGTAATGGAGTATTAATGAAATATTTACTTGCGCCTATTTTACGTTATTTTTATAACTATATTAAAATATTAAATATAACTGCATTTTTGTTGTTATCTTTATGCTTGTTAATTGATTATGTTGTTGCAGAAGAAAGCACTAAAAAAAATACTAATACATTTGATATAAGCTTGCTGAGAAGCTTACAGAGTTCTTATTATCAACTAATAAATTTTCCTAAACAAAAAAAACAAAACTTAGAAACAGGAAAGGCAATTGTAATGCAATTTGTCGATAATTCGGTAAATTTATCCCAGTTGATACAAGTTTTACATCCTAAAAAAGAAAAGCATTTTATAAATAGTCTAATAGTACGAATTGAAAATAATGTAGCTACCACTCCTGGAAAAGATATAGTAGATGCAATAACAGCCATGCTTAATAAAGATAATACACTAATAAAATTACAAGATGAAATAAATCAATTTCACCTTGATATGCAGTCTAGAGGTTTCGATAAAGTTATAAATTATGCGGTATCTCAAAGTGCTATAGATAGCGAATCTAAAAAAATAACCAAGCTTGCTATAAAGCCTAGACTACAAATAATGGATAACCTACAACAAGAATATAAAGACTTATTTTCAAATATTGAATTTGAAAAAAATTTGACAAGAAAGTTACTTGAGATAATACCTAACACAAGTTTTATTAAACTACCATTAATTGAAGATATTCATAAAATAAATCCTATTATTTCGCCATATGCTGTTGTTAACAAACCATATTTAGAGCACTACTTTGAAGATGATTTTGGCAATATTATGTTATCTAAAAAGCAAATAAATTCAGCAGCAGAGCAATTGTTACCTAAAACAGATATTTCTAGTATTTTTAATATAGATGCTGCATGTGTTTTGATAGATAGCATAGTAAGTGAAACTATTTTTAATAAGCATCATAGTGATAAAAAAAATATTAACGGCGATTATCTTTTAAAAAGATGGGTTCATGCAAGTATTGATGATTTTAGTATTAAAAATGGATATTTAAAATATGGTATACCACAAAAAGAAAATGGAAAATTACAATATAAATTGCGCTTAAATGCGCAAATTAATGCTGTAACTGCAAATAAATTATTAGGAAATTTTATACTAAGTTTTTATTATGCTTATGTAGATTCTAATGTTGCAGAGCATAGTGAAAGTAAAACTAAAATGCATAGTATATGTAGATTATTCTGCTTAAAAGGTGCTTATAAAATAAATAATTTTATTGTATCAGCTAATTCTTATTATGGTACAACTATAAATAAAGGAAAAAGAACAGATAGAAAATATTTTATACATAAGCATAGTAATAATAGCAAAATATATACTGCGTCAATAAATTTAGACTATAATACCATTTTAGATAGCTACTGGAGATTTATTCCAAATTTATTTTCTAAGTATAGTTATTATACACACAATAAATATACTGAAGAATCAGAATATATAGCTTCTAATATTTTAAATTGCATTGTTAATCCTAGCAATAATAAGTATTTATCTTTTGGTATAGGGGGGGTATTACGAGGAGAGTTTGTTACTCCAGAGTTATACATTAAGCCAAATTTATCTTTTGCTATAATTCACCAAAGCAACAGACAAAAAAATTATTTAGATGCTACATTGTGCGGAGTTGATATTAGAAGAGAACTACACAACACCGGTTCTACTAAAGCTAACTTTGGAATTGCAACCTCGATACTTGGACGCAACATATCCTGTAATATTAAATATCTGCTAGAAATACATCGTGAGTATAATTCAAATGTATTTTTCTTTGAGTTTAGCTATATATTTTAAATATACACGTGGCAGTTGGAAATGCAGGTTTTCAGCAAGTGATTATAAGTTTTTAG
>CAKNAD010000062.1 GCA_929200515.1 Candidatus Gorgonimonas leptogorgiae
TTATTAATTATCGCAGTGGCTGCATTTAATATAGTATCAACACTAATGATGGTGGTAACCAATAAGCAAAGCGATATCGCTATTTTACGTACATTCGGTGCCGGTCAACAAGATATACTTAATATTTTTATTATTCAAGGTGCACTAATTGGCTTTGTTGGTACGCTCATTGGTTTAATATTTGGAGTATTAGGAGCTTGGTATATTAGTGATATCGTAAGGTTTATAGAAAATCTATCAGGAATTCATTTTTTAAACCCAGATGTGTATTTTATTAGTCAATTACCTTCACAAATACAATATTTAGATATTATATATATTGCTATAGCAGGTTTCACTATGAGTGTTGCAGCTGCTGTGTATCCGGCATGGAGAGCATCTAAAATACTACCAGCAGAGGCACTACGTTATGAGTGATAATATTGTATTACGTTGCGAAGCTATTAATAAAACATTTATTGAATCTGCTAGACAAACACATGTTTTAGATCAAATAAATTTTACCGTTAAAGCCAATGAATCTGCTTCTATAGTTGGAGTATCTGGTTCAGGAAAAAGTACTTTATTGCATATACTAGCAGGGTTAGATACAGCTACTAAGGGCAAAGTGTATTTATGTGGCCACGATTTAGCAACACTGAACTCCAAGCAAAAAGCACAATTACGTAATCATCACATAGGTTTTGTTTACCAGTTTCATCATTTGCTTGATGAATTTTCTGCATTAGAAAATACCGCCATGCCACTACTATTAAACAATACTCTTTCAGTTAAAACAATAACTAAGAAAGCATCTTATTTATTAGATAAGTTAGGTATGTTAAACCGAGCTAGCCATAAGCCATCTGAACTATCTGGTGGTGAACGTCAGCGTGTGGCAATAGCCAGGGCTCTTATAAATGACCCTAAATTAATTTTTATGGATGAGCCTACTGGTAATCTAGATAGCGTAACCGCAAAAAAAATACAACAATTAATACAAGAGTTATCTGTAGATAACAACCGAGCATTTGTAATTGTAACTCATGATATAAATTTTTCTAAGCAAATGAATTCCATATGGTGCCTTGAAAAAGGATATCTTAAAAATCTAAATGAGAATTAAACAGTGAAAATTGTAACTTTTAATGTAAATGGAATTAGAGCAAGATTCCACCAGTTATCAGCTTTAGTAGAAGCACATAGCCCTGATATAATTGGCTTACAAGAATGCAAAGTAGATGATAGCCAGTTTCCAGTTGAAGTAATACAAGACTTAGGTTATCAAGTAAGCTTTCATGGGCAAAAAGGCCATTATGGCGTGGCTCTTATGAGTAAGAAGCCTGCAAATAATATCCAAAAAGGCTTTTTACAAGACGATAGCAATGCACAAAAAAGGTTTATATTAGGAGAGTACCAATTAGCTGACAACAAAACAATTAAGGTTATAAATGGTTATTTTCCTCAAGGGGAAAGTCGTAAACATCCTACTAAATTCCCTGCAAAAGAGAAATTCTATCAAGATTTAATGGGTTTTTTAAATAATCATTGTAGTAAAGATGATTTCCTAATTATTATGGGAGATTTTAATATCTCACATACCGATTTTGATATCGGCATTGGGGCTGATAATGCTAAACGTTGGCTTAGCACTGGTAAATGTAGTTTTTTACCAGAAGAAAGATTATGGTTTAATACTTTGATGAACTGGGGATTAAAAGATTGTTTTCGTGAGTTTAATCCTGAAAGCAATGATTTTTTTAGCTGGTTTGATTATCGTAGTCGTGGCTTTGATCGTGAGCCTAAAAGAGGTTTAAGAATTGACGGTATTCTAGCAACAGATTCTTTATTTGCTCATTGCCAAAATATACAAATAGATTATAACATTAGAGGTATGGAGCGACCTTCTGATCATGCCCCTGTTATAGCCGAATTTAAAATTTAGATACTTTTATTTGTAATAATACCCACTTGTAAAGGTGGGATTTCACTTGTTTTTCTTGTTCTGTCTATTTTTTAAACGTTGCTTCCACTTACTATAAGTGCATAGTCTCCATATTATTGGTGTTAATATCCAAGCGATAAATCCAAATAATAAACCACATATTACAGACCCTAAATATAATGGCTTTCCTATCTTAACAAAAATAGATAAAAACGTTGATAAAAATGTATCAAGATCGAGTAGCTTAGAAAAATCTATAGCATGTACTTGATGTATACTAAGAATATAGCAGCCTAGCTTGTAGGTTGCATACCATATAGGTGGCATAGTGATAGGGTTTGTAATCCATACTAAAGCTATAGATATTGGTAAATTTGCATGAAACAATATAGCAAATATTGCTGCTGGGACCATTTGAAATGGCATGGGAATAAAAGCCCAGAATATCCCAATAAAAAAAGCTTTAGCTACTGAGCTTCTATTAAAGTGCCATATTTTATTATTACTAAATAGTGTTTCACCTAAAAATTTCAATACTTTATTATGAAGTATAGTTTGCTTAGATGGTATATATTTAGCCAGAAATTTATTTGACATAGCTTCTTTAACTTCCTCTATTTAATTTCGTGTAATTTTAATTTAAAAATGTCCAATCAAATTTTAATTCTATAATATGAAATTACTTTATTATTGCAACAGTATTTTTTAATCAATCTTCCCACCACCAACTATATAATCCATTTATATATCTTGGCGTTGTTTTAGAATGTTTAATATTTTTTACATACACCATTGGCCAGTAGGGTTGAAACCATTGTGGAATTATACAATAACTCCAAAGTACTATTCTATCTATACATTTAGTTATTGTTATAAGCTCACTGCGCTTTTGAGTATTTTGAGCTTTATTTATTAGATAATCTAAAGCTGGTAGTGAGATACCGCTGAAATTTCTACCTACTTGTGGCATAGTGCTGTTACTGCCCCAAAATGACTCCAATTCAATCGTGGGGGAAACACTAGGAAAAAAACCGTGAACTATCATATCAAACTCGAAATTTTTTTGCCTGTTTATATATCTAGAAGGATCTATAAGAGTAATTTTAGCCTTTATGCCTAATTGCTTTAGATTATTAACAAAAGGAGTAACAAATCTTTCAAATTCTTGCTGTTGTAATAATATCTCAAATTGCAAGATATTTCCATTTTTATCTACTAGATATTCACCTTTAGATTTATAACCAGCTTTCTTAAGTATTTGATAAGCTTTTAACTTCTTTTGACGCCAATTCCCTAATCCCTCTGTATTTTCTGATTTCCAAACTTTAGTAAATACTTCAACTGGTAGTTGTTCTTTAAATGGTTCTAATAAAGCTAACTCATCTTTAGTAGGGTATTCTTGAGCAGCTAAATCGGAATTATTAAAAATACTAGTTGCTTGAGAGTATACATCATAAAATAAATGCTTGTTAATCCATTTAAAATCTAATGCTAAAGAAATTGCTTCTCTGACTTTACGATCATGAAATACGGGCTTGCGCATATTGAATACAAATGCTCTAATACCTGTAGTACTATTATCTATTGCTTCTTTTACCCAAGTATTTTTTTCTGTTTCATTAGATGTGTAGCTATACTTCCAATGTTTAGGATTTGTTTCTATTCGAATATTAGTATTACCTTTTTTAAAAGATTCAAATGCAGAACTTTCATTAAAAAAGTAGTCTGTGCGTAAGTATAGGAAGTTATTCATTCCAATATTAACTGGTAAATCTTTCGCCCAATAATCATCAACTAATTTGTAAACTACATATTTTCCAGCTTCAAATGCATGTATTTTATAAGGTCCACTACAAACAGGTGGTGTTAACGTAGGTTGAGATATATCATTTGCTGGTTTCTCCCAGTAATATTTAGGCAGTATATGCATTTGAGATAACTTAAAAAATATTGCTTTTTCTATAGGTTTATGAAAAATAAAACATATTTTATTGCCATCTAAGATCTTCACCTCTTTTACAATAGAATACAGGTGTTTATAATGAGGCGAGGCTTTTTCGGTTAAAACTTTAAATGTAAAAGCTACATCTTCTACTGTAATTGGTTTGCCATCATGAAATCTAGCTTTAGGGTTTATATGATAAGTAACCCAAGTTAAATCTTTAGGATAAGTAATTTTACTAGCAATTAAACCATAGATAGAATAGGGCTCATCTCCAGATTTAGCCATTAAAGGATCATACATATAATCACAACCAACATCACAAATACCCTTAACAGAGTAAGTGTTAAATGAATCAAAAGTACCCACAACAGCTTTTTTTAATATTCCAGCTTTAGGAGCATCAGGATTTACATAATCAAAATGTTTAAAGCCTTTAGGGTATTTAGGGGTATCATGAAAGCTTATTGCATGACTAGTGATTATCTCGCTATTTTGTTCGGTATTTGCTACTATTTTTTGCTGTTGTTCTAGTACATTTTCTGCCGTAGATATTTTTTCTACTGCCAAGGCGGTAGTAATAGACCAAAACAATGCTATCCTTGTAACAATTTGCACTATAAACTTATACATAACCTTCTTCTTTTGAATCCTAGGTATTGTGAAAATAAAGTATCATTATTATCTATCAGTATTTCTAGGAAGAGTTTAAAGAAAAATACGAATTTAAAGCAAATATACT
This sequence comes from Candidatus Gorgonimonas leptogorgiae, assembly GCA_929200515.1. Classification (GTDB taxonomy): domain Bacteria; phylum Pseudomonadota; class Gammaproteobacteria; order Pseudomonadales; family Endozoicomonadaceae; genus CAKMZJ01. The sequence goes on from CAKNAD010000062.1 coordinate 4,609, forward strand.
AATAATTATACATCTTCTACTTGCAGATATATTTTTTCAACAAGTAGTTTTTTGCACTTTCAAGTAAAAATATACTGCCTCAAAACATGTAATAATAAAATTAAATTATTGCTCGAAAATTATACTATGGTTATCAAAGTTTTCAATAAAAAACATACTATTATAGCAATTGCTTGAATTAAACCATTTTACTTAGCCCTGAAATCTAGCATTTTCATCTGCTAGGTGTATATATCATCTTAGAAAGGTCTGTTTACGATCTTTTGAGTAATAATAATAAAAAGAGTTTTTTAAAAACCTTTATTTAATATAGCCATGTTTATGTGTTGTTTTTATGTTAAAAATATGATATTATGCCCTCCTTAAGTCGTTAACCACAAGGATGATTATAGTATGGGCAATATAACATATTTAAACAACATAAAGGAATATGTACAAAACGGTAATAATAGTTTTCTAGGGAATAGGAATACTGATAAAAATAAAGCATTTTTTACAGGTATGCGAGTAATGGCTGTAGTTGGAGCTACAATTGCTGGAGTAGCCCTAGCCACTGTTTCTTGTGTATTTATAGGCTTAGCTGTTATGGCTGATCGATGCATTTCAAGCGTTAAAAAGAATATAAAAGCTTATACCGATAGCGAGATATCATTACTAGTTGCAATTAAAAATATCGTAGTATCTCTTATACTTAACTTAACAATAGGAACTATAGGTTATACCGTAATAGCTATACCTGATATTATTCTTACTACTATTACAAGATTAAAAAACAGTAGATATAATAACGATATTATGCAATTTACAAATAAAACTAGAGAAGCATTAGACTAAAAGTATGATATGGCACACCCATTAATACATAGACAATTTCAGTAGTTACTTCTATCATATAATAACTAGCAATAGTTATTAGCCATAGAATCCTTTAATATGTTTTTAATGGTTGAGTTTTATTTTAAACCTTTTAATGTATTTTTGTTAAGAGGTTACTTAGTATTTTGTATGAGCTCAATTAATTCAATATCGTTAATAGTTTTAGCATAAGTTAAAAAATGTTCGAAAAAGTTTTTTGTATGCTTGTAATTAGAAGCAGGTTTAAATTTAAGACCATGTTTTAGTAATGTATGAATTATGCTATAGTTTTTTTTAGATACAGCATTATCTAGCAGGCTTGCTTCAAACATATCTGTTAACATGAGATCAGCTCCTAAAGATATTAACAAGTTAATTGTATCTTCGTTTTCTGCAAAAACAGCGTGAAATATAGGAGGTTTTTTCTGAACATCTATTGCATTAATATTAGCCCCTGCTTGTAGCAGTTTATTAATGACTTCATGATTATTTTTATGTTTACAAGCAATATGTAAATAACTATATCCACCTGAACCTCTTGCGTGGACATCAGACATATCTATTAATTTAAAAATAATGTTTTTCATGTTTCTTTTCTCTAGAAGAACATGCAAAATAGTATTAGACGATGCAGGCATTTTGCTATTAACAAGATCAGGATTGTCTTCTATTAATTTCAAAATAGCAGTTTCATCATTGTTGTTAACAGCTTTATTTAGTAAATCTAATAATTTATCATTATCGCTATCAGGAGTATCCGTATCCACTGCCTCACAATGATGCATATAGTCACCAACGATCCAGCTTCCTTGAGAACTACCCTGCGTAAACCGCTCAACATCAGCTTTACTAATAGTGGCACCTTTATGTTTACCCTTAGCACCCGTAGGTAATGTTGCATCCTGATGAAATTTACTATTAGCAGAACCTGTAGAATTTGTAGAATTAGTTCCATCCATGATATATCACACCTTTTAATTTAAATAATTTTTTACAATAATTCACAATGCTTTTAGTATTAATAAATTAAAGTGCGTGAATTATACCTCAAGATACGGAGCTATCAAAAATTTATAATTCTTGGCTAAACTAACTTTCCAACATATAAACTATTTTAATAAATTGTAAACAAATTCTCACAATCACAATAAAATAATTAAATAGTTGTATTTTTCAGATATTTAAGTATAAAATTAATAATACTTTTTTAACAACTACTGTAAATTTGATAAAATAATTGGAACTCATTAATGAAACATTCTCGGCAAATTGATCATTTACCGGCAGCAATAAATTTGACTAAACTACATAACAAATATGCAAATATTGAAATAAAACACCTATTTATTGAAGATCCAGAGCGATTTGCTAATTATTCTCTAGAAGCTTCAGGGCTATTTTTAGATTATTCTAAGCACAAAATAAATGAAAAAATCATGTCTGCTTTGCTATCTTTAGCTGAGCAAGCTGGAGTAGAAAAAGCAAAACAAGATATGATGTCCGGAGATAAAATAAATTTCACTGAAAAGCGTTCTGTTTTACATGTGACTTTAAGAAAGCTAAGCAAAAATAATATAAATCCTGGAGATGAAATACTATCAAAAATAGTAGCGGTTAGGGAAAGAATGCGAGATATAGCATATGCTGTAAACTCTGGTAGCTGGAAAGGGTATTCTGATAAAACTATAAAACATGTAGTAAATATAGGAATAGGCGGTTCATATTTAGGGTCAAAAGATGTGCTATCAGCATTAGAGCCTTACCATAGTGCTAATTTAAGTTATCATTTTGTTAGTAATATTGATCCAACTGATTTAACTAAAGTCATCGCCAAGGTAGATTTAGAATCCACCTTATTTATTGTTGCTTCTAAATCATTTTCTACTCTTGAAACTATTGAAAATGCTAAATCAGCTAGAAAGCTACTAGTTAATCACGGTTGCCCAGAATCTAAAATACAAAATCATTTTATTGCCATATCTACTAACCTTGAAGCAACTAAAGCTTTTGGTATAGCAGAAGAAAATACTTTGCCCATGTGGGACTGGGTTGGCGGTAGATACTCATTGTGGTCAGCGATAGGGTTAATAATTGTTATCATCATAGGATACGATAATTATTTGTCCTTATTAAAAGGCGCTGAGAATATGGATGAGCATTTTCTAAATGCACCAATTGAAAAAAATATGCCAATTATAATGGCGGTTTTGGGAGTTTGGTATCAAAATTATTTTAATTCTCAAACCCATGCACTTATATCTTATGATAGCAGGTTGAAAGATCTTTCTGAGCATATACAACAAGTAGATATGGAAAGTAACGGCAAACAAGTGAATCAACAAGGAAATAAGGTCGATTACGATACCGGTGCTATAATTTGGGGTGGTGTTGGAACCAATGACCAGCATTCTTACATGCAGCTTATTCATCAAGGGACCAGAACAGTTCCTATAGATTTTATAATTCCGGTAAAGTCTTTCAATCCATTAGAAAGTCAGCAGCAATGGCTATTAGCTAATGCATTAGCACAGAGTAAAGCATTAATGGAAGGTAAAACTGAAGATATCGCCTATGATGAGCTAATAGATAGCGGAAAACAACAACAATATGCTGAATATTTAGCAAAACATAAAGTTATTGCAGGTAATAAGCCTTCAAGTACTATATTAATGAAGCAACTTACGCCAGAAACAATGGGAGCTCTAATTGCTTTATATGAGCACAAAGTTTTCGTGCAAGGCTTAATATGGAATATCAACTCTTTCGATCAGTGGGGAGTTGAGCTTGGTAAAGAGCTAAGTAGCCCTATAATGGAGCAACTTACTGGCACTGCCAGTCTAAATCTTAATGCAGATAGCTCTACAGCTGGATTAATTAATATGATAAACAGCTATTTAAAAAACTAATAACACCTCCTATTTGAATGTGTATGTTTCTTAATGCTTGCCGCTTGTTTTCTGGCCTCTCTATATTAGGTTTAGAGGCTTTATTGCAAATAAATTATCTTGTATTAACAAATCATATATGTTATAATTGTCGCTCATACTCATGTTAAACTAATAACAATAATATACTTGCATTATAACAAAGCTTAATATTAAGTTAAATCATATTTTAAAAGGAGTTAAATATGACTGTAGATAATTGTTCTCGCCATGATAGTGCTTGGCATTTTTTTTCGGATTTTAATGCTGGAATAGCCGTAGCTACTACTTCTAAAACAGAGCAGACACAATCAGCTACATCTAATACTGGTATAAGCGTTGTACATTCAGCAAATAAAGTTGATCCTAGTGAATCAAGTCACTTTCACTTCAAAGATAATACAGAGCGTAGTATTAATCTTGTTAAAAATTTTGAAGCAAAATATAGAGAATGTTTTTGCAATCATCTAACACAATTAATAACAGACTTAGAAAATTCAACATCAATATATCATATAGTAGATGCTTGTAATTGTTTTAACAACAATATTTCCAATTCAACCTATAATAATACTAGTTTAAATGGAGTTACTTTATCGGTTGATGCTAATATAGATTTTGAAAACAGTAAAAATAACTTAATAACAGATTCAAAAAACTTACTTGCATCTTACCAAGTAACAGTATTAGAAAAACAAGAGAAGACTGAACCAAATATTGAATTAAAAGAAAATAATGCTTTTTTTAGATTTTTTAACTCAGTTATCAAGCTATTAACTAAATTTATAAACTTTTTCCAACAAGGTCATATGCTTAATAAGTTAAATGATGTTATAGACAAAAAAAAATCTTTAAATGAAACAGAATTAGCAAATTTAATAAATCAATTAAACCAGACTTCACTTGATAAAGCCTTATTGTATAGTACACAACAAGGTAATGTAGAAATTCTAAATATGTTAGTTCAAGCTAAAGCAAATGTTAATACGAAAAATAAGTATGGTAATACTCCATTAATACTAGCAGCGGTACAAGGTAATGTAGAAATTATAGATCTGTTGATTAAAGCTGGAGCAGATATTAATGCGAAAGACAAGTTTAATCAAACTGCGTTAATAAAAGCACTAGCTAAAGGTAAATACGTTGTTGCAAAGAAATTACTTGAATACAAAGCTAATGTCAATATTGTTACCATAAATGGTTCTACAGCCTTAATATTTGCTATATCTAAAATGCCTAGTAACAAAATTACTGATGAAATTATTGATGAACTCATTGAAAAATCCAACAGAGAAACTCTATACAGTAGAAGACATAGGATTAATAATGCTATGTATTATGCTATAAGTTATAATAATTTACCTGCGGTAAAAAAAATACTTAAAAAAAAATTTTTAGTAAATTGTTTACTTTTTAGATGTAATAATAGTGATAAACTAGGGAATGCTTTACATCTAAGCATCTACTGCAAACATAGTGATACAAAAACAAAACTTGAAATTATAAAAGAGTTACTTGACGCTGGGATTAATACAAATCTTAAAGATGGCAATCGCAGAACTGCTTTAGAAGCTGCTAAACTAAAAGCTAGCAGTTGCCAAGAAGACTATGAACCGATTGTAGAAGTATTACAGGAAAAGTTTGAACTTAATAGATTATATGAAGCTATAGACAAAAAAAAATCTTTAAATGAAACAGAAGTAACAAAGTTAATAAGTAAATTAACCCCGAGTTCACATGATACAGCTTTAATATATAGTGCAGAACAAGATAATATAGAAATTCTAAATAAGTTAATTGCAGCTGGAGCAAATATTAACACGCAAAATAAGAATGGTATTACCCCGTTAATGGAAGCAGCAAAACAAGGTAATATAGAAATTATAAATAGGTTAATTGCAGCTGGAGCAGATATTAATGCGAAAGACAATTTTAATCAAACTGCGTTAATAATAGCAATATTTAATAGGCAATATTATACTGCAAAGAAATTACTTGAATATAATCCTGATGTTCATGTTGTTACCAAAAATGGTAATACAGCTTTAACGCTTATAGCAGGTAGAAGTCTTAATAATAATTTTACTGATGATCTTCTTTATGAAGTTTCTGATGAAATAATGGACAAATATAGCACTAAAGCCCTAAATATTCAAAATAATGACGGTTATACTCCTCTGCTTGCTGCTACGTTTAATGGTAATTTACATACAGTAAAAAAATTAATTGAAAGAGGTGCTTTAGTAAGTAATACTTATAAATTCGGGAGTGCTTTACATGCAGCAATAAATCTAAGATATATTGATACAGGTACAATAATTGAAATAATAAAACTGTTACTTGCTACTAGGATTGATACCAATATTAAAGATGACAAAGGCAGAACTGCCTTAGAAGTTGCTAAGATACATGCTAGAGAAGCTGCTAAGATAAGTTTTAGAGATTACGAAAAATATAAACTGATTGTAGAATTATTAGAGTATCACATACAAAATTAAAATTATACAGGATTCATCGTTTAATATTAAGTTAAAATTAAATCATATTTTAAAAGGAGTTAAATATGGCATATCTTTATTCTCGCTGTGGTGTTGATATTAGAAGATCAACACCAGTAGCTACTAATTCTAAAATAGAGCAGTCACAATCAGCTACATCTAATAATGGTATAAGCGTTGTATATTCAGAAAATAAAGTTGATCCTAGTGAATCAAGTCACTTTCACTTCAAAGATAATACAGAGCGTAGTATTAATCTTGTTAAAAATTTTGAAGCAAAATATAGAGAATGTTTTTGCAATCATCTAACACAATTAATAACAGACTTAGAAAATTCAACATCAATATATCATATAGTAGATGCTTGTAATTGTTTTAACAACAATATTTCCAATTCAACCTATAATAATACTAGTTTAAATGGAGTTACTTTATCGGTTGATGCTAATATAGATTTTGAAAACAGTAAAAATAACTTAATAACAGATTCAAAAAACTTACTTGCATCTTACCAAGTAACAGTATTAGAAAAACAAGAGAAGACTGAACCAAATATTGAATTAAAAGAAAATAATGCTTTTTTTAGATTTTTTAACTCAGTTATCAAGCTATTAACTAAATTTATAAACTTTTTCCAACAAGGTCATATGCTTAATAAGTTAAATGATGTTATAGACAAAAAAAAATCTTTAAATGAAACAGAATTAGCAAATTTAATAAATCAATTAAACCAGACTTCACTTGATAAAGCCTTATTGTATAGTACACAACAAGGTAATGTAGAAATTCTAAATATGTTAGTTCAAGCTAAAGCAAATGTTAATACGCAAAATGAGCAGCATGGTGATACTCCATTAATACTAGCAGCAGAACAAGGTAATGTAGAAATTATAGATCTGTTAGTCAAAGCTGGGGCAAATATTAATGCAACAAACAAGTATAATGAGACTGCGTTAAATGTAGCAATATGGTGGCATAGATACGATTTTGCAAAAAAATTACTTGAATATCAACCTGATGTTAATACTACTGATATAAAAGGTTGTACAGCTTTAATACTTGCTACAAGTAGGGTGTTAAATAATAATTCTAATGATGATATTCTTTATGAAATTATTGATGAAATTATAGACAAATCTAGCAATGAAGCTCTAAACTTACAAAACTATAGAGGCTATAACGCTCTGCATGGTGCTGTATCGCGTGGTAATTTATATGCTGTAAAAAAATTACTTAAAAGAGAGGTTTTAGTAAATGATACCTTTAAATTTATATTTAATGATAATAATCAAGGGAGTGCTTTACATCTAATCATAGGTATGTATGATATTGATATAAATAAGAAACTTGAAATAATAAAACTGTTACTTGATGCTGGGATTGATACCAACATTAAAGATAGCGAAAGCAGAACTGCCTTAGAATTAGCTAAACTAAAAGTTAGAAGTAGCCAAAACCAACTGATTGTAGAATTATTACAGAAAAATTCTAGGCATAATAAGTTAAATGATGTTATAGACAAAAAAGAAAATTTAAATGAAACAGAAGTAACAAATTTAATAAATAAATTAAGCCCAGATTCACTTG
>CAKNAD010000063.1 GCA_929200515.1 Candidatus Gorgonimonas leptogorgiae
ATTTTCCTGTTTTATGTCAATACGGCAGAAATTATAATAAAAAATCTTATTCAACAAAGCTATTATTCTCTTCTAAATTACTATTATTTTTTAGAGCGTTATTTTTTGGTTTTATGTTTAACAGTGCTTCTTCTGTAGTATTGGCTTTAGCTTCTTGAATTGGTTTTAATGTATTATCAGTAGTTTCTTGTTGAAAATTAGCCTTTTGATCTAACTGGATTTCTTTAGGATTTTCTATTGTCTTTGGTGGATTTATAAAATCATTGGTTTCTTTAGTTATATCTGCTAAATTTTGTTGTGATGATCCAGTAAATAATTTAAATGGTATTAGAAGGACATTGTAAATTGCTTTAAAAATCATGGTGAAAAATTTAACTACAGCATTCCAGATTTTTCTAACTTAGGATTCTTTTTTTCTTGCCTCTTCATCTTCAGATATAGCTTGTTCTAGCAGAGTCATTTTTTTTTCTGCGAACTGATAATCAAGTTTATCCATAGCATCGATTTTCTTAAATAAAACTAAATTGTTTTCATTTTCTATTAAATTATATAATTTAAGTATAAGATTCAAGACTGTTAATGAAGTTTTTTCACTAATTAGAGTATTATTATTTATATTTTCAGTTGTCTCATTTAAAATATTCAACAAAGTATTTAATGTTTCAACGAGACTGTCTTTGTTTTGGAGTTGATAGTTTTCTATTTCTGATCGCATCTCATTAAAAAAAGCGGCATAAATATCTATATAAGTTATATCTATTCTACGCTCTAATTCATCTTTATGGGATAATCGACAATATTTTTCAATGCTCTTACAAAATCTTTGTTCCAAAGAAAATTTTCGCATATAATCTTTATCTTCAATTTTTATCTCCTCTTGTGTAAGGTAATCGAGGTGTTTTTCCATTGTACTTGCATATATCTTTAATTTTTGTTTAAATTCTCTATCAGTTAGTTTACCTTGTATACGCTTTGTTACATGTTCTTTAATGTCAGAGTTAAGATTATCAATATTATCAATTATTTTTGTAGAGTTGCTATATTTTAAAGGGTTTTTACAGCTTATTGCTTGTCTTAAGTCGTTTAATTTACTAGCAAAATTATACATTACATCTAGAAAGGCACTATATGATCGTTCCGAACAATTTTTTTTTATACCACGCTCAGCTATAGGAATGCTATCTATTTCAAGGCGTAATTCTTGTTGTAATCTAGCTTTAGCTCTTAATACTGTAGAGATAGAGGGTGTTTGTTGAGCACCATATTCTGCTTGTATATTGTTATCATTACAGTAGTTTGTATTACTGATTGGTATACCCATTTTTAGCCCCTATATCCTTATATAGCACCGAAGATTAAACATCCAAAATAAGAGAAGTTGTACCATAAAATATGGTTAAAGTAAATAATATTTAATAATTAAGTCTTATTTTTGCTCAGGGTAAACGCATCTAAATTGTTGTATTTAAGGGCTTTTAGGCTAATAATTAACTGATAAAAACACTGTTTCTTAATTTTTATAACTAAATAGAGCTTATTTTGCTTTAATTTGTATAAATTAAGAATAAAGTTAACAACTAGGATTTGCTCATCAGTTATAAGCACTGATAATTAGATGCGTTCACCTGTGACACGGATTTGTGAAAACTACCTATATTCTTTGTTTCTAAGTATTTAATATAAGTTGCATTAATTCACTATCGTTATTAGTTTGAGCATAATTAAAAAAATCTTCTAAGAAAGTTTTTGGGTATCGACTCTCAGATTTAGGTTTCAATTTACAACCATGTTTTAGTAAGGTATGAACTATACTATAGTTTTTTTTATATATAGCGTCATCTAATAGATCTGAGTCAAATCGACTTTTTAACGTGAGGTCAGCCCCTAAAGATATTAACAAGTTAACTGTATCTTCATCTTGATTAAAAACAGCTTGATTTATAGGCGTTTTTCCCTGCCCATCTTTTGCATTAATATCAATCCCTGCTTTTAGCAATTTCTTGATGACTTCATGATTGTTTTTGTGCTCACAAGCACAATGTAAATAACTATATCCGCTGTCACCTCTTTCGTGGATATCAGATATATCTATTAATGTAGAAATAATATTGTTCATGTTTCCTTTCTTTAGCAGAACATGTAACAAAGTATTAAAAGATCCAGGCATTCGGCAGTTAACAAGACTAGGATTATCTTTTATAAATTTTAAAATAGCAGTTTCATCATTATCTGTAACAGCTTTACTTAACGAGTCCAATAAAATTTGTTTTTCATCGGGGGTAGAATCAGTATCACATATCTCAATGTCACAAATAATATCCGCTAGTAGGTTCTGCATATACACTTTTTTTGCAGTAGAATCAATATCATATGTCTCAATGTCACAAATAACATCCCCCATACTCCCCCACCCAGTATTTGAGTTCGAAGCAATGTTTTTGTTATCTGCTTGAACAAGTGTTTTCGATTCAGGTTGACGTTGCGTATCTCGCTGAACATCAGGTGAATATTCAAAGCATGCTTTAGTTTGACACTGCGTATATCGCTGAACATCAGGTTTCCCATGCATACTAGTATTTTTATATTTAACATTATTAGCTGTGGGCGATATTGGCTCTTGATGAGCCTTGTTATTAGCAAAGTCTGTGGAAGATATCCTATCCATAATATATTACTCCTTTAATTTAAATACATTTTTACAATAACTTAAACACTTGTTAGTATTAGTGAATTAAGAAGCGAGGACTTTACTATAAAATATTTAGTTTGGCAAGGGATTAATCTGCCAAAGATTATAATTAGACCAATTCAATAATTTATATTTACTTTTAGACATGAGTATTAACCTGAAATAAAGATATTTATTTTAGGTTACCCTATAATTAGTTCTTATTCAACAAAGCCGCGTTTACCCTGTATTTTTGCTAAGTTGTATACAGGTGTCAGTTGAAAACTCGCATTTCCATCTGCCACCTGTATAATACTCGACTAATTCTAAAAAGCTTATACTTTTTGATGGTTGATTACTTAACACCAGTATGACCAAAACCACCTGAATTGCGAGAAGAATCAGCAAAATCATCAACAACTTCTAGCTTAGCTTGTATAATTGGCACAAACACCAGCTGAGCAATACGGTCTCCAGGGTTGATTACAAACTCGTCACTACCCCTATTCCAACAGGATACCATGATTTGCCCTTGGTAATCTGAATCAATTAAACCGACTAAATTACCCATAACAATACCATGCTTATGCCCAAGACCAGACCTAGGTAATATAACCGCAGCCATATTAGTATCTTCCATATGCACAGCTATTCCTGTAGGTAATAACTCAACTGCGCTAGGCTGTAGTTTAATAGGTTTATCAATACAAACCCTTAAATCTAACCCCGCAGAACCATTTGTTGCACATTGAGGTAAAGGAAACTCTTTACCAATCCTTGGATCTAAAATTTTTGTTTTAATTGCTTTCATTAATACTATATACCTAAGTTTGTAGTCTTTATATAATATACCTTCAACTTGAAGGTATTAAATTTAATCTACTGGGCGCATATGTGGAAACAATAGAACATCTTTAATTGAACTTGAGTCAGTCATTAGCATAACTAAGCGATCGATACCTATGCCTTCACCTGCGGTAGGAGGTAGCCCATACTCTAATGCTTTAATATAGTCATCATCATATAACATGGCTTCATCGTCACCTGCTGTTTTAGCTGCTACCTGCTCTTTAAATCTTTGGGCTTGAATTTCTGGGTCATTTAATTCAGAAAATCCATTGGCAATTTCACGACCAGCGATAAATAATTCAAATCTTTCTGTAAGTTCTGGATTATCATCTTTTACCCGAGATAATGGCGATACTTCTGCAGGATAGTCAGTAATAAAAGTTGGCTGTATTAATTTATCTTCTACAGTTTCTTCAAAAATTTCTAATTGTACTTTACCTAAACCCCAAGCATTATTAACATTAATACCCTTAGTTTTAGCAAATTCGCGTGCTTTAGTTAAATTAGATAACTCAGCCACTGAGATATCATTATTATACATGGCGATAGCATCTAACATATTTATGCGTAAGTAAGGGCCACTAAAATCTATTTCATTTCCTTGATAAGTTATAGTAGTAGATTTGAATATTTTAGTTACTATTTGGTTAAATAAAGCCTCTGTGTGATACATCATGTCGTTATAATCTGCATATGCCTGATAAAATTCTATCATAGTAAATTCAGGATTATGCTTTACTGACAAGCCTTCATTACGAAAATTTCTATTGATTTCAAAAACTTTTTCAAAGCCACCAACTACTAATCTTTTAAGATATAGCTCTGGTGCTATCCGTAAGTACATATCAATATTGAGTGCGTTATGATGAGTAACAAATGGTCTAGCTGTTGCCCCCCCTGCTATTGTTTGTAGCATAGGAGTTTCTACTTCCATAAAATCTTGATGAATAAAATAATCTCTAATTTGTTGTATGATTTGTGAACGTAATTTAAACACGTCTTGAGATTTTTTATTAGTAATTAAATCGATATATCTTTGCCTATAGCATTGTTCGACATCGGTTAAACCTTTATATTTTTCTGGTAAAGGTCTTAACGATTTAGTAAGTAATTCGGCATGGCTCATGCTTACGTATAAATCACCCTTGTTAGACCTATGAATAGATCCGGCAACACCGATTATATCGCCTAAATCCCATTGTTTAATCTCTGTTAATAGTTGTTTTGGTAACTCCTTTCTATTAACATAAAGCTGTATTCTACCAGAGCAATCTTGGAGCTCTAAAAATGCTCCACGATTTAACATAATACGACCAGCTACTTTTACCTTAAAGTTTTTTTCTTCTAAACTTTGTTTGTCTGTATCTATAAACATTTCTTGTATGGTGCTAGTTAGCATATCACGACGAAATTTATTAGGATATGCGGTTTTTACTGCTCTAATATCTGCAAGTTTTTCTTTCCTTAATTTAATTAAGGTATTTTCATCTTTTGTATCCATAATCTACTCTTTGTTTAAATTGACTTCTTTTATAAAAAGAACATAATGTTATAAAAAATTAATGCTATTTTATCACACATTAAATTTCAACGCTAAAATTCCATTTTTTTAATAGACAGGAATCATAAACCTTGCTTGAGACTAGCTTCGATGAATAAATCTATTTTTCCATCTAATACAGCTTGGGTGTTACGAGTTTCTACACTAGTGCGTAAATCTTTTACTCTAGAATCATCTAATATATAAGAGCGTATTTGGCTACCCCAACCGATATCAGATTTAGAATCTTCTAGCATTTGATTGGCACTATTGCGTTTTTGCATCTCAAGCTCGTATAGTTTAGCTTTTAACTGTTGCATTGCCTTGTCTTTATTTTGATGTTGAGAGCGTTGATTTTGGCACTGAACAACAACACCTGTTGGTTTATGAGATATACGAACAGCTGAATCTGTGGTATTTACATGTTGCCCGCCAGCGCCGCTAGACCTGTAGGTATCAATTCTTAAGTCTGCGGGATTGATTTCAATATCGATATCATCATTTATTTCGGGAGATACAAAAACAGAAGCAAAAGAAGTATGGCGTCTGTTTCCTGAATCAAATGGCGACTTTCTTACTAATCTGTGTACTCCTATTTCAGTACGTAACCACCCAAAAGCATACTCACCAATAAAATGCACAGTAGCTGATTTAATTCCAGCAACATCTCCAGCCGATACTTCGATAATTTCAGTTTTAAAACCTTTTTCTTCACCCCATCTTAAATACATGCGTAACATCATATTAGCCCAATCCTGAGCTTCAGTTCCCCCAGAACCTGACTGGATATCTAAAAAAGCGTTATTTATATCTTGCTCACCAGAAAACATACGTTTAAATTCAAGATCTGCTAATTTAGCATCTATACTCTCTAGCTCTAGCAAAACCTCTTCTATTATAGAATTATCAGTTTCTTCTATGGCAATTGTTAATAACTCATTAGCATCAATAATTCCAGATTCTATTTGATCTAATAATTTAATAAGTTTTTCTAACTTAATAATTTCTTGATTGTTTTTATGGGCTTTTTTAGGATCGTTCCAAATAGCAGGATTTTCTAATTCAATTTTTAATTCTAATAGCTTATCTTTTTTGGTGCTATAGTCAAAGACACCCCCTGATAAGTTGGTTTCTATTATCTAATGCTTTTAATTGCTCTTTAATATTAGTTGTTTCGATTGGTAAATCAGCCATAATTATGTGCACCTAAATGGTTGTTATAATAAACATTTTATTACTTTAAAATACAGATTTTTAGTAACAAATGCGTATTAAATTTCTCTATGTAATTAATAGCGATTTTATAACAAAAATGACTCTGATGCCATAGCTAGCATAGTATTATTTTACTCTATTTTAACAAATATAAACTATTAATAACTGAAGTCATATATTTAATTCAAGTAATAATATTAATAAGCGAAATTAAAACATCATACATCTTAGATTAAATTGGCTTTCACTCATGAAAAAAAAAATTATCCAAGTTTTTTTGCTAAGCACGTTTTTATTTATCAATTCAATATGTAAAGCAGATGATACCGAACTCTTCATTTATAATGGTGGAGCTGCTAATGTACTGTTATTATTTAATTTGACTGATAAAAAAAACGGTGGTAATTTTCTTGATGACACTAAAACAGCTGTTGCAAATTTTTTAAATAATGCTAAAAACATCAATGTTGCTATAGTTGCTTCCGAGGTTGATAACGTTCATGGAGTTGTTCCTGCTATATTATCGCATTTTAAACCTATAGAAACAGCAAGAACAGAACTAATTAATACTATTAATAGCCTTAGTTCTCATAGCGCAGCAAGCATTGATACTGATTTATTGCTTGCAGCTTGGACATATTTTGGCGGTAAAGAATATTACAATAATAAAATTATCGTGCGGGATACTACAGCTCAAAATGGTAATTCATTTGTTTCTCCTATACAAGCAGAATGTGATAATAATTTTGCTTTTTTATTTACACGCTATGTCGACGATTATACTCTAGCTGATGCACATGTTGATACTACTTTAGCACCACAGTATACTTACCCCACTGAGTTCAATGGCTATTCTAAACCCTCTATACATAAAATGGGTTGGTTATTGGGTCGGCATGATATCAATCTAAATATTAATGCTGAGCAAAATGTAACAGTTTTTGTTACTGCTATGCCTAATAAATTCGTTGGTACCACAACATACGATAGCTATAGAAGATGGGATTTACAACAAGTAGCTAATTACACAAATGGAACATTGTATGACGTGGATACCCCCCAAGATTTAGTAGATGCCCTTTCCAATTTTAGAACTAGAGTAGAAGAATCTTCTATATTAGTTTCTCCAATTATAACTACTGATGCTTTTGGATTTCATACTCAAGATAAAAAAATATATTTTTCATTATTTAAACCAGAAAGAAAAGCTTCTTGGGGTGGTAATCTAAAGTGCTATAAATTAGGTAATGATGGAATTATTTACGATAAAAACGATAATCCTGCGATAGATGAAAACACTGGATTTTTTAAATCTACAGCACATAGCTTCTGGAGTAGTGCAGTGGATGGCAATGATATTTTAAAAGGTGGCATAGTTGAACATATATCACAAGATAGAAAAGTATATTCTGATGTTTTAGATACTAGCTATAATCACTATGCTAACAATAGCACTCCATTATCTGATCCTGCTAATAAATTACATGAAGATAACAACCTTATAACCCAAGAGTTGTTAGAATCTCAACATTTATGGAGTCCAGTTAATACAAGAATAAGTATTTTAAAATGGGCTAGAGGTGTTGACACTAGGGATATCAATAAAAACAGTGATCATACCGATAATCGGCCAAGCATTGGTGATAGTATGCATACAAAACCATTATTGGTAAAATATTATAATAATGATGAAACTATTTTTTTAACCACTAATACTGGTTTTTTACATGCAGTTAACCCAAGCAATGGCAATACTATATTTTCATTTATGCCTAGAGATTTACTTCCAAATATAAAATATGGCTCTTCAAACAGCGTATATAATAATAAAATTTATGGTCTTGATGCACCAATCACATCATTAACATTAGATGCTAATGGCGATGGTAATATTTTACAATCAGCAGGTGGTGCGGTTTCACCTAATGAAGCTATTTTTTTAATAATGCCAATGCGTCGAGGCGGACGAAATATTTATTCTTTAAATGTAAGCGACCGTGATAATCCTAAAATGGCGTGGACTATTAGAGGTGGTAAAACCAGTATAGAACAAACTACAAAATTATATAAAAGTGGCTCTACAGTTGGTTTAGGAGATTTTACAAAATTAGGGCAAACTTGGTCTATAGCCATGCCAGCTATGGTTAACTGGCAAGGGACACCTAAGGTAGTGTTATTTTTTGGCGGTGGTTACGATGAGCAAACTGATAACCAAACTACAATTCAATCCAATAGTATGGGTAATGCAATTTTTATGGTAGATGCGATTAGCGGAGAAAAGCTATGGCAAGCATCTGGTAATTCAGCTAATGGCACAGATACAGTTATTTCTGGTATGGATTATAGTATTGTTGCTAATTTAGCTCTAGTAGATATTAATCAAGATGGATTTACTGATTTTATTATTGCCACAGATATTGGTGGTCAAGTCTTTAGAATTGATATTAACAACAATAATATTGGTCCTGCTAGTTTTGCTATAGGGAGCGTCATAGCAAAATTGTCAGATACTACTTTATCTGGTTCAAGACGGTTTTTTGAAGCCACAAATATTTCCTTAGCCCCTAATAATACCCATTTAAATATCGCCATAGGTAGCGGTTTTAGAGCTAATCCAAATAGCACTTACACCCAAGATAGAGTCTATGTAATTAAAGATAAAAATGTGTTTTCTAAACCCACTAATTATGCTTATGCTAACGGCGATGCCATCAGAACAAGTGATTTATATAATGCTACTGACAATTTGATTCAATCGGGTACAGCTTCACAAAAATTAACGGCTAGCAATGATTTAAAAAGTAAATATGGTTGGTATATAAATTTAGAAGAAACCGGAGAAAAATTACTCAGTAAATTACAAACTTACTCTGGAGTATTAACCTTTACTACTTATACACCACCTGATCCATTATCTATTGCAGCATGTAATCCTACTTTTGGGCACAGTAATTTATATGCTTTAAATATAGAAAATGCTACAGCTGTAGCTAATTTGACTGGTGGGTCGACTCTAGGTAAAAATGATAGAAAAAAACAATTAAAACTACTTGTAGCTCCAGAACCTTCAATAATAAATCGTGGGCAAAATGGTATAAAACTATGTGTTGGTTCAGAATGTTTTGATAATGTTATTCCAGGGAGTATGTCTTACACAAAAAAAAGGTATTGGCGTGAAAACTGGTAGTATTCACAAATAAGTGTCATATATTGTAGCAGCTCAAATATAATCTCAAAGTTTTCTAATTTTTAAGGTTACTCTCAGGTTAGGTTTGAAGATACTAAAATAGTATTAGTTTCTAATGTCTAGGGCATGATCAATTGTGACAAATCATTAGGTAAGCTATCTGGTTGTTTTTGATACTTGTCTATTAATTTTTCAATATTATCTTCGGTAGTTAGATCTGCTATATCCTGAACAAATTTATCTTTTGTATACGAGGGATTTTTTTGAGAAACTTTAATAATATCTATTATTCTATTTTTAAAATGATCACTTAGTCCTGCATCAGCAAGTTTGATAGCCACTCCTCTAGGTATTTCATCCGCCTCTATTTGGTTTTCATAACCTAAACCATGAAACTTTACATGAACATATTGATTAACATTATTAAAAAACTGTTCTTGATTTTCAGATTTTTGTATTAGTTTTGGTATAATATTATTGATCATATCTATAGGGTATCCTTTTTCTGCTAATTTATCTTTAGCTTTTTGTAAATCTCGTTTATAATCTTTATTTGTTAGCCATATATTCCTAACTTTAATATCATCTTGAGTATTAATAAGTATTAGATCTTGCAAATCACTGTCAAAATCACTTTTAAATCTGGCAGCTAAAACTAGCTTATTAGCTCTTTCATGAAAATAATTAAAATTTTCTGTAGTTTTTTTATAATCTTTTTATTAACTAAATCGAAGAAAGACTTTTTTATAGATTCATTTAATTCTTGTATGGTGAAAAATCCTAATTTCTTACTAGAAATATAAAGTTTTTTAGCAGGAATATCTGTAATAAATAGTTTTACTGCATTTTCTACATCATTCTTTTCATAATTTGCGAAGCAAATGCGTAAGGCTATTTCCATTTCTTCTTTAGAATATTCTTTTGTAGTTTGTAAAATCTTTTCGCAACGGTTATATATTTCTTGATACTCTTGTTGTGTTGTATAACCGAACATGAAGTTATGTATGCTAGGAAGATTATCGATATTATCTTGACCAGCTTCTAATAAACACATTGCCATAGTAGTGGCATATGAACTACTTTTAGTGCCCTCTTTTTTTAGAATACTATCAGCAAGGCTCTTAATTTTTTTCTTTACTTCTTCCTCCGATATATCTAGTTTTTTAGCTGTATCTATGTAATTAAATTCTTTATTTGGATATTTATATAGCTTATCTTCAAGCTCTTCTTTACTATTAGATTTATCAAATAGTTCGTTAATTATGGTTAAATAGTCTGCATATTGATAACCCTTACTCATAAGAGATGACAGAGCATAGTATTTGAATTTTGATACATCATAATTTTGTAAAAAGCCTAGTTTTACTAAATTTATTTCAGGCATTTTAGTCATATATATTTTTAAAGACTCTATATTTTCTATACTCTTTAATTTATTTGATAGTACATTACTTAATAGATTTATTTTATCCTCTGAATCTACCATTGTTGGTCTATTTTTTTCCGTAAATATAGCTATGATAAATTTATTCAGAAGTTTTTTATTTTTATTAAATTCCTTAATATTATATGTAACTAGTTGTGGTTCTTTACTTTTATTTAAAACTGAAGAATCTGAATCATTGTTTGGTGTATCACTAAGTTCTGTTTCTTTGCTAGTTACCTTATGTTTATCAGAATTTTCATCGGTTTTTACTGAATCTGTAGAAATTCTAAGGTTTTGACTGCTACCAGTTTGAGAAACAATATCTATTTCTGGGTAGCTATCTTCTTGCTTTTCTAGCCCTGTGCTACTATCACTTACTGCATTATAAATATCAAATAACTTATCTTTAACTAATGTATTGTTATTAGTTTCTAAAAAAACGTTAAAAGTACTCTTTTCGTTTGATTTAGTCTTTAAAAAATAGATAATTTCTTTTAATCCATCTTCTAAACTAAGCTCTTGGGCATCTGGGTTTATATTAGTATCTGCTTTATAGTCACTAGTATTTAATGTAAAAGTAATTGGTTTATCTTGTGCGTTTTCAATAGCTGTTGTTATTTCTTGGCGAATTATCTCTTTAGTTAGTACATTTTCTGCGTTAGTTGGAATATTAGATCTGTGACTAGGGCCTATATTATTTCTATTAAGATGATTACCAACAAAAATATGAATACTGTCATCAGAAAAAAAGTTTATATATTTATTGTCACCCATTAGATTAATAGAATTTACTTTATGAGGCGATACTTTAAATTTAATTATCCCTAAAGTAACAAATGTTTTTAATACTGCCCACAGGTAGGATTTGATATTTTTTAATTTACTTACCATTCTTTGCTTAAAAGTAGACTCTTTTGTTAAATCTTTATTTACAGATGCAGTAGGTAGGCTAATAGTCGTTGTAGGTACTGGTTCCATAGTTTAGATACTCCTTATCGTGAAAACAAGTAGTTTAAATCATAGGTAAGTTAAATTTTGGGTATATAAAGTTAAATGACTAATTTATGTATTCAATTATAGATTATAGTATAGTTGAAAGTTTAATGTTTTTATTAGACTATATTTAAAATATACTTTTTAGAAAAGCACTATTTTATTAGCCCATTAGTATTTTTATTTAAGGAATCTCTGAAAAATAGATATAGCACAACCGTTAACATGTAGGCAACCTTATTAACACATACTTCATGGTTTCAGCTAATTCCATCTTATTGTGCAAAAATACTTTACCTTTAGCTTGACTTTTTTCTTGTACATCCTACTCGTTTTAAAGTGTACGGCTTACTGTGGCTGAAACGACATTAAAGAATTCTGTAATTTTGTTTGAGTATAACCTAGAATAATCATCTTTAATACCTAGTAGATGACCTGTTTTAGAACTCTTAATTGGTAAT
>CAKNAD010000064.1 GCA_929200515.1 Candidatus Gorgonimonas leptogorgiae
AAACCTGTGGTTAATGTTGGCGACCAAGTACTTAAAGGGCAGTGTATAGCAGAACCAGATAGCGAAATTAGCGCTAGATTGCACGCTCCTACTTCAGGTATTATTACAGCAATAGAGCCACGTATTATCAGTCACCCTTCTGGTTTATTAGCTATGTGTATTGTTATTGCTCCCGATCACCAAGATCAATGGACGCAATTACAAGGGTTATCAACAACAGAACAACATAATATCAAATTATTGCACCAAAAGATTTCTCAAGCTGGCATAGTTGGTTTAGGTGGTGCAGGTTTTCCTACAGCAGCTAAAATTAAAGCTACAAAATTAACTACTCTGATTATTAATGCAGCAGAATGCGAACCGTATATTACTGCTGATGATATGCTGTTACGAACTTATGCGCATGAAGTGGTATCTGGTATAGTTTTATTAATGCGAGCTATTGAGGTTCAAAACTGTATTATTGGTATTGAAGATAACAAACCAGAAGCGATACAGGCATTAGCTAAAGTTATAGCTACCGATATTGAACTACAAAATAAAATTAAGTTGCAAGTTATTGCTGCAATCTATCCATCTGGTGGTGAGAAGCAACTTATTAAAATTTTAACTGGCAAAGAAGTACCATCGGCTAAAATTCCAGCTGAGATTGGCATGGTGGTGCATAATGTGGCAACTGCTCAAGCAATATATAAAGCGGTAACATACGGCAAGCCATTAATATCGAGAATAACTACTATAACTGGAGGGGCTTTAAAGTCTCCGGTTAATATTGAAGTATTAATTGGTACTAAATTAAAAGATGCTTTAGCTCATGCTGGTTTTATACCAAATAAATTAGCGAAATTAATAATCGGCGGACCAATGATGGGATTTGCGGTTAACTCCTTAGATGTGCCGTTAATTAAAACCTCAAATTGTGTTATTGCCGGAACCATCACTGAATTTCCACCAAAATCTGAAGCTCAAGACTGTATTCGTTGTGGTGATTGTGCGGATGTATGCCCAGCATCATTGCTACCGCAAAAATTGCTTGAAAACGCAATAACACAAAATGAATTAAAACTAGATAAATATAATTTATTTGATTGCATCGAATGCGGTTTATGCACTTATGTTTGTCCTTCTAATATACCATTAGTAAATTATTATAAGCGAGCGAAGCAAGAAATTCGTAAAAATAGGCAACAAAAAATAAAATCTGAGTTATCGAAACAACGATTTGAAAAACGCTTACAACGGCTACAACAAGCCAAGCAACAGCGTGAATTAAAACGTAAACAAATGGCAGCAAAACGCCAACAAGCTAGTGCCAAAGATGATAGCAACGAAATTCAAGCAGCTTTAGCAAGAGTACAAGCTAAAAAACAGCAAGCTGTTGCTAAAGAAACACCTTCTAAAAATTCGACAGCAGTGCAAAATAAAATTAGGATAGACTTAGCTAAGAAGCAACTTAAAACTGAGTTAGCAAAATTAACTAATGTTAGCAATAAACATGCTATTGCAACTATTCAAAAAAATATTACTATGTTGCAACAGCAAATTGATAACTTAGAAAAATCTATTATTAGCAATGAAACCCTCAAAAAACCTTTAGCCGAAAATCATTAAACAAGTATCTTTATGTGGAAAAATATTTTTATTCAAGATAAGTTACATAGTAGTACCAAGCTATCTGTACAGCAAATTATGTTTTTTGTATTATTAGCAGCAGTTCCTGGTATTATAACTCAATTTATTTGCTTTGGCTGGGGAGCGTTTCTGCAGCTTGTATGGTGTATGTTACTAGCTGTAGCTTTTGAAGCCTTTATATTAAAATTACGTAATTATAAATATACAGATTACTTGCCTGATAACAGCGCTCTAGTCACAGGAATGTTATTAGGTGTTGCTATTCCGCCACTTGCTCCTTGGTGGTTTGGATTGGTAGGTGTTGGTTTTGCTATTGTATTTGGTAAACATATATACGGCGGCATTGGTAAGAATATTTTTAATCCTGCAATGCTTGGTTATGCCTTGTTGTTGGTTTCTTTTCCAAAGCAAGCGGCAACATGGTTGCCTGCGTCATCAACTTTACTACCGCAACCTAGTTTAACCGAAGCTTGGGGTATTTTCTGGGGCTATGCAGCAGTTTCCGCAGATAGCTTTGCACATGCTACACCATTAGATATAATAAAAAATAATAATGCTTTAACTTTAAATGAATTATGGAAATCTAGTCAAATTTTAGATGGTATTGGCGGTAAAGGCTGGGTATTAGTTAATATTAGTTATGCTATAGGTGGTTTATTTTTACTTTATAAAAAAATTATTAAGTGGCAAGCTCCATTAGGAATGTTGCTTGCTATTGTTATTATGGCATTTTTTGGTTGGCAGGGTAATAATACCTCTAGTGCCGCCTCACCAATGTTTTATTTATTCGATGGCGCAACTATGCTTGGTGCATTTTTTATTATCACTGACCCTACTAGCGGTGCCACAAGTAATTTAGGCAGGCTAATATTTGGTATTGGAGTAGGAATTTTAGTATATGTTATTCGTGTATTTGGTGGTTACCCAGATGCAGTTGCCTTTGCAACCTTACTGATGAATATTACCGCACCCTTATTAGATTACTATACATCACCTCGAGCTTACGGACACAAAAAAGCAGATAAAGGCTTGCCAAGAACTAAGAGTTAATTAAATGAGTAATAAGATATCAAACAATATTTGGTTAAAGCTAGCTACTAAAAAGGGTATATGCTTAGCTATATTTGGTTTTATTTCGGCTGTTATTATTGCTGGTTCTTGGTTATTAACTTTAGATAAAATTAATTATCAGAAAAAAATATATCAAGAAAAAACATTGCTAGAAATTATCCCTAAAAACCTATACGATAACAGCATTTTAGATTCCAGTATAAAATTGCCTGTAAGTAATTTATTAGGAACTAGCAAACAATTAGAAGGGTATATTGCAAAGTCAAATCAACAACCCATAGCTGTTATTATTCCAGCTATAGCTCCAGACGGCTATAATGGCAAAATAGAGTTACTAATTGGTATCTATGCAAATGGCGAATTAGCAGCTGTAAGGGTTACTAAACATCAAGAGACCCCTGGGCTTGGAGATAAAATAACGACAGATGTTTCTGATTGGATTTTAGCATTTACTGGAATGTCATTAGCAACTACAACTTCTAACTCATGGCAGGTAAAAAAAGATGGTGGTGCTATTGATCAATTTGTTGGTGCGACAATAACCCCGCGAGCTGTAGTAACTGCTGTACATAAAGCTTTACAGTATTTTCATGAATATAACACTCAATTATTAGCAAATACACAAGTAATAGAAAATGAATAGTATAAGTAAATTGATAACAAAATTAAAACCTTTAATTACAGGGCTGTGGCATAAAAACCCTGCTTTAGTACAGTTACTAGGTTTATGCCCGCTTTTGGGTATATCAAATTCTTGTGTTAATGCACTAGGCTTAGGTATTGCTACAACTTTTGTATTAGTGCTATCTAATATGCTAGTATCAACATTTCGCACCTTTGTAGATGATACTATTCGCATACCTGTTTTTGTGATGCTAATAGCTTCGTTGACGACAAGCATTGAACTTTTGATGCAGGCTTATGTCTACGAATTATATCAAACACTCGGAATATTTATTCCTTTAATTGTTACTAATTGTATTATTTTAGGCAGGGCAGAAGCCTTTGCTGCTAAAAACAGTGTCTTAAAATCTGCCATAGATGGCTTGTCTATGGGGTTAGGTTTTGCTGTAGTTTTAGTATTAATTGGTATTTTTAGGGAGTTAATCGGTCAAGGTACTGTATTTAATAATATGGAATTATTGTTTGGCAGTAGTGCTATCAACTGGAAAATTGTTATAAGTATTGATTACCCTAAATTTTTATTCTTTGTTCTACCTCCAGGAGCATTTATTACTTTAGGGTTATTAATAGCATTAAAAAATATTATAGATCAACGCAAAAAAATCAGTATGCAGCAAGCAGTAGAGCCAGAAAGAATTCGCATCATAATGGAATGATTTTATAAAAAACAAGGCAATATAATATGTATTCTTTATTTTACAGCATTTACGATATTTTATCTTTATTAGTATTTTTATCATCATGGATATCATATGAAGTTATTTATAATGAAAAAAAGAAAGACCATGACAACTTAACCACAGTAGTTAATAGATATAGAAAATTATGGATGTCAGAAGCGTTTAATCGTAAGGCTAAAATTGTTGATGCGACAATTATTAACACTTTAAGAGCTAGTGCTAGTTTTTTTGCTTCTACATCTTTATTAATAGTTGCCGGTTTAATTACAGGAATAGCATCATCTGAAAAAGGAGTTAGTATTCTATCTACTTTACCATTTATGAATACAATTACTTCAGAGTTATGGGAAATAAAGATGCTATTTTTAATACTAATATTTGTTTATGCATTTTTTGAATTTACTTGGTGTTTAAGAATGTATAATTTTAGTTGTTTATTTGTTGGAAGCACACATGAAAATCAGGTTGTTACAGATAATGATATTAAAGATAAATTTGCAGATACTGCAACTAAAGTTTTTTATATGGCATCAAACCATTTTAACTTTGGTATAAAAGCATATTATTTTTCTTTAGCTGCATTAACTTGGTTTATTAACCCAGTACTTATGGTTCTTTTGGGTTTTATTATTATATATATTTTGTATAGACGTGAGTTTAAAAGCGATACTTTTAAAGTATTAAAAGAATATATAGATTATTACGAGAATAAAAACGATAAAGTGTAAATTTTTAGTTAGCTCAGTGTTAGTATCTACTAAATTAATAAATATTAATTAAAAAATCCCGCTTTTTTTAGGGCGGGATCTTAAATTTACTTGCTAATATCAGAACTAGTAGCTGTCTTTAGCATTCCGATAACCATAGTTATTACTAAAGTTATAGAAGCAACAGCTAGCCAAGATAAATTAAATTCAATCCAAGGAAGTATATTAGCTATTAGAGGTTTATACTCTACAGGGATAACACCCTTATGATACAAGCTTTCGATTAAACTAGTAATAAAAATTACTAACGTTACACTTCTGTAAGTTAATGATGGAGCTGCGATCCATTTTCTAATTAATGTAAGAATTATTATACCTATACAAACAGGATACAATATCGCCAACACTGGAATAAATAATTTTATTATTAGCTCTAACCCTAATCCAGTAACAAAAACACAGCAAACACATAGAATAGAAACCACAGTTTTATAACTTAGTTTATCTGTAAACTCTGAAAAGTATTCGCTTACCCCTGAAATAACTCCTACAGCTGTAGTTAAACAAGCAAGAGTAATTACTACTGCTAGGCCTATATCTCCCCAAAAGCCAAATACTTGATGAGAATAATAACTGAGAATTTGAGCACCATTAGTATTTTCTTGTAGCTTTATTCCAGATTTAGCACCAAGATTAAATAATGAAACATACACTAAAGTTAAGCCAACAGCAGCGATAATTCCTGTTATTAGGCTATATTTAAACATGCTTTTTGTATTAGTGACACCATGGGATTTTAAGTTAGCTGTTACTATAACTCCAAACATTAGTGCACCTAAAGCATCCATAGTTAAGTAGCCATTTATAAAGCCTTGTATAATTGGAGTATTTTGATATTCTGCTTGAGGTATCTCTGCTATACTCGCTAACGGTTTTACTAATGGCATCACTCCTAAAATAATTAGTAATAATATTAATAATGGGGTTATCATTTGCCCTATTGTTTCTAGTAGTTTCCCTGGGTAGATAGACAAATACCACGAGATTATATAAAAAATTGCTAAAAATGTTATATTTACAGCTAATGATTCACCAAATATAGGTGTTGTGCTAAATTCTGCTGATACTATCGCAGTTCTTGGGATAGCATAAATTCCTATAACTAAAAAAACTATGCTTCCTAAAACAACTATTACTTGATGTGGCAGTTCTTTAGATATTGTATTAAAGCCTCCGTCTGTAAGACAGATTGCCATAATTGCCATTAATGGTAATCCGACACCAGATATAATAAAGCCAATTGTAGCTTGCCAGACGTTGACTCCTGCTGACGCTCCTATTAGTGGAGGAAAGATTAAATTGCCTGCTCCTAAAAACAGAGCAAATAACATGAACCCTAATCCCAAAATTTGCTTTATATTTAGAGATTGTTTCATAATTACCCCTTATTATTTATAAATACCATTTCCTATTTAAAAATCCTTAGTAATTGCATGAATTTTTGCTATTAATTGTGCTTTATATAATAGTTAACAGTTGCTTTAGATTATCGTATGAAGACTTCATATATTAATATAGGCATGAAATTAATATTAATATTTGAATATCTTATTAAGAATAACTCTTTTTTTTCAGAATTATTATTCGTTATACTATCAAATTTTTTACTTTTAATAAAGCTATACATGAAATCACTTCTATAGTAGTGTTTTTGTGAAAAAATAAAATCTCCTATAGGGGTATTTTTCCAAGTTAGTAAATCTTTATTTTGCTCAGAAAAACTAATGCTAGGAATGCAGCATCTTGCAAAAATTATAGGTGTTGTTTTAGCACTAATAATTGTGTCTCTAATTAAAGCGGGAGATTTATTAATATTTAGTGCTAATGACTCATGAGACCGTAATATTTGCCATTCATTACGTAATAAATGTACGGTTAGTTTATCATGATATTTATTGCGCAATATTTTTGTTAGTGATGATTTATTAGTTATTATATCTTTGAGCTTAGTAGGTATTTTAATATTACTAGGTATATTTTTGCTCCAAGCTAGATCTTTAAAAGTTATTTGCATTAGAGCTCCTTTTTATATGGCTTCAAGTTAAAGCTGTATAATAGTATAGAAAAATTAATTCATTGTAAAATCTAAAAATGAAAATATCTTGATTAAACTATTATATATTGTGATACTTAATATTTGTAAATTAGAGGATTTTTTATTAATAATCTATTAGAGGAGGCTATAGTGCATTTAATATGGGTTGATTGGATATTGCTTATTATGACAGGGACTTTAATAATAAAAAATATTAATCAATATTTTTTATTTCAAGTCATTTCTCTATGTGGCTGGTTGTTAACTTATTATAGTGTATCTAATTATGATAGTTTCATAATAATTGGTAGCGACTGGTTTGATTTTTTAGCGGTAAAATATCGAGTACTAGCTTATAAAGCAACAGTGTTTTTAGCAACTATAGTGATCTTTAATTTACTTGCAAGTATTTTAGAGTTATTAGCTGTCCCACGCAAACAACATATTGCTTTTGAGAGATTTTTTGGAGTATTTTCTGCTGTGGTTAAATCTTGTATCTTAAGTAACTTAATAGTGCAAAGTTCTTATAGTTTATTAGATAAAAATATGTTAAAAACAATAAATTCTTCTTATTTGCTATCCCTTGCACAACAATTTTCTGATATAATAGCAAAATATGTGTTTATGCTAATAAGCATGTTTTAAGATATAATTCATCATAAGGAGATTTTATGCCTGTTATAATCTATCAGTTTAAGATTATAGCATCGTTGCTAAAGCTTTTTACCAATTTTAGATTTTCATCTATTATGATGGTCTCGGGATTATTTTTTCTGTATTTACCTCTATTGCTTTTAGTTATACTGTCTTTTAATCCCTCGCCTATATCTTTTAACTGGAATGAATTCTCAATAAAATGGTATATAGAGCTATTTCACGACAAAATACTATTAACAGCGTTATGGACTAGTTTAAAAATAGCATGTTATACTGCAAGTATGTCTGTTTTTTTAGGCTTATTAACTTCTATTAGCTTAATTAAACTAAAAGCAGGAACCTTATTTAAAAGCCTAGTAACTGCACCTTTAGTGCTACCAGATGTTATAGCAAGTGTATCGTTACTACTACTTTTTATTAGTATGATGGAAATTATCGGTTGGCCAGCAGAATTAGGCATAACAACGGTATGGATTGCTCATTCAACTATGGCGACAGCTTATGTTGCGGTTTTAATCGGCGCTAGGTTACGTGAAATTAATCCTGAGCTAGAGGAAGCTGCTTTAGATTTAGGAGCTACTCCTTTTAAAACATTTTTTTATATTACTATCCCGCAAATTATGCCTGCTTTATTTTCCGGATGGCTATTAGGTTTTACTTTATCTTTAGACGACTTAGTGCTTGCAAGTTTTGTCTCTGGAGCAGAAATAAATACTCTAACTATGATAGTTTTTTCAGCATCAAGATTTGGCATGTCACCGAAAATAAACGCACTATCTGCTTTAATAATTTTACTTGTGTCTTTATGTGCTTGGATTAGCTGGTATAGAATTAGCCATACAAAAACAAAGAATCATTAAGTTTTGATTACAGACAAAATAAAAATAGCAATTATCTTTTTCATTGTGTTGTATTTATCAGTTGGTTGTGCAACTAACAAAGAGGAGGTTCATATAAATAGCATAGAACTTAAAAAGTTTATACAAGATGTGCCTGATTTTCCTAAAAAAGGCATTGTGTTTAAAGATTTATCTCCATTATTAAAAAACATTGAGGCTTATAATACCGTAATTAATATGATGGCAGAGTTAATCTCTAGCTCAGATTTAATTGTTTCACCAGATGCAAGAGGGTTCTTATTTGGACCACAAGTTTCATTAAAAAAGAATATTCCATTTGCTATGGTTAGAAAAAAAGGAAAGCTACCTGGAGATATAGTTGCGGCTGATTACGAGCTTGAATATGGAAACAGCACTCTTGAAATGATTAACGGAATAATCACCTCAGGGCAAAAAGTTGCAATTGTTGATGACTTTTTAGCAACAGGTGGCACTACAAATGCAATTATAGAATTAATTCAAAAGCAGGGCGGAATAGTAACAGACATTATATATTTAGCTGAATTGTCTTTCCTTAATGGTAAAGAAAAGGTTAATTACCCTAATAACAATATTAAATCTTTAATTTCATATTAGTATAATTAATATAATAATAAACTTTTTTATAACTAAATAGTCCAATAATAAATACACTTTAATAATTAGTATCAGTGAAGATTAACTATGGAAAATACTAGTAGCTTAAGCACTATAAATGTATTAGATTATAATACAATAGCAAATAACAATACAAAACCAATACAAGAAATAGACATTAAAGTTGCAAATAATCAACATAACCAATTACCTTTAGCTAGAGGATATTTTGCATACGATGACACCGTATTTCCTCATGAAAGTATTATTCTTAGAGGTTTAAACATTATAGAAAACAATCCTGATATTGGTAATATAGAAACAGATATTAGAACACACTGGTCTGCAAACACGGATGGCGAAGGTGGTCAAATTAAAGAGACTACATTTATTCATAATTTACCAATATTTCAACCTGACTATATGGGCATGGCTATAATTGCAGAGTATTATAAAAATAAATATAATATTGATATTTATTTTATAGATCAGAATGTGCAAGATTTAATTGGTAAACGAGTCAAACAATTAAAAAATGGCGAGCAAGTAGGTATTATTGCTAATGTTACATCTGGAACAGAACATGTGACACCTCTAATTGTTGCTAAAAAAAATGATAAAGTATATATAGTAACAATGGATTCAATTAATATAAAAAGCGATAGTTTTTGGTGCTTTTTATCCTCTCCAGCAAAATTAATTGAAATCTGTGGTACGCAACATTGTCATTTATTACATGCAGGAATAACACGCCAACAAGATATGTATTCTTGTATAAATGATGCTATCATTGTATTAAAAAATGCTCTCAGAAAACCTAATTTAATAAATGACTTACTTAAAGCTAGTCAAACTATGGAAGTTACTTGTTACGATAAATATAGTGCTAAAACTGTTTATCGAATAAGCCGTGTAGAATTTCCTAAATTTTTATATAAAACAGTTCAAAATAGACAATTATTATATGGACTAACACTAGAAGACTTGCAAACCCCTTTAACAGTAGAATCTACAGCTGTTTCATCAGAGAAGATGCAAAAAACATTACAAACACATTTAAAGAAATACAGTAAAATTCTAAGTGTTTTAAGAAAAATTACTGATTCTAGTAATGAATATAAAGAAACAAATACCAAACAAAACTGGCTAGTCAATACCTATTTACAAACAAAACCATATCGCATGCTAGTAAAATCTGTTGATGAAATAACTGGTGATAATGGTGAAATTAATCAAGAAACAGCCAGAAAACTTATGAAAAAATACGTTAATCCTAGTGTTTGATTGTAATAGTTCAAACCTAATCTAACATTAAACTTAAAAATTAAAGGTTTGTTAGATTACACTTGAATTATTATAATACAACAGAAAAACGATTACGCATCTTAATTATTACCAAGATTTTTGTTGTCACCCATCTCTAGCACATTTGATAGATCAATAAAGATATCGATTCTTAGCTTGTACTTTCTGATAATCACAATTAAAATAAAAATACTATAAATATATAAAGAACATGCAGTAACGAGTTATTATAAATAAAAGGTAATAAACTATGAGTCCAATTAATCAACATATGGTACAAACTTCAAATACTGAAAACCCATCAAATAAAACATCTAATGTTAAAGAAGTTAAATTTTGTGATATGTTTAACCGTATTGACAACAAACCTCTTTATATAGAAGTTATGCGAGAACGGTTTGAGTCAGTAAGAGACGTTATAGAGGTTGATCCTACATATCAAGGTTATCAAAAATATATTAAATCAGAGTGCGATAATATGTCTGAAGCTGATAAACATAAAGCTATTGAGGCTTATCAATGTTATATAAAAAATAATACATGGGGGTAATCAGTTTACCAAACAACTTAACTATTTTTGTTTGAAAAACACTACAAAATAGTTATTTTTTATTATTTTTTTAACATATGTTAAAACATTGAATTTAGGTTAATAAAGATAACAAATTTATCTTTATTAGTTATATGTTGAAAATACAAGTTTTCATTTGCTATAATTTATGAACTGTTTTTACGCCTAACTTTAGTCTTAGCTGAAAAATACTTAACATACCGCAAACCAGTTCCAGGAATACCAAAAGAAAACCACTTTTTACCAGTTGCAGATACCCCTAGCCTAAAAAAACCAAATCCCCAAGACCAACCAGTTCCTCTTTTAGATAAATTAGCATTGATGCCACCTAGTAGCCTTAATCTTTTATACCACCGCCAAGCCATATTTAAAATTACTCCGTATTTTATTTGATTTTACTTCGTTTGAATTTGCTCCAAGAAACCATTTTTCTTCGTGCCTTATCGGGTCAATAACTAACCCTAAGCTATAGGCTGAATGGAAGAAATCTTTTTGAGTTTTTCTGTCGGTACCACTAAAAAACGCACCTAAATCTGGGTGACTATGATACCAACCCACAACAAAAGTTGTATCTGTGCTAATTTTATTGGCATCTTGCCAAATATCAGAACTCATGGTTAATGATACTGCCGATGATTCAAAATTATTACTTGCAACAGCTTCTTTGATTTCTATAGCAACAATGCCTTGAGTTAAATCATTAGTACTAATAACACTACCAATTAATAAGCCACCAAGCTCAACTTTTTTAGTAGACAAATGAAGTATAATCTTCTTTTTTATATGCTGTGGTATAATTATTAATGGGCAATTTTGAGTACTGCTAATTAGATTTATTTTATCAATAGCACTAATATGTTTGCTAATTCTACTGTTAAGATCAATAGCAGCTATATCTGGTTTAAGATTATTCCATTTCATGTTGTTGCTTCAAAACTAGTAGTACATTTAGGGCATTTAACTTTTAGTTTTTTACCCACAGGCAAACGTAAAGAAGTATTACAATTGATACAATTAATAATTGTTCTATTCGCTACATTATTATTCAGATTATTCCAAGAGATTTTATTAGTAGAATTTGCTTTAGCAGATTTAGTACTATCATCTTCGATATTATTCCAAGATATAGTTTTTTTAGGCTGTTGCTTTTCAATAATAATTCTATCTGTTGGAAAATAATTAGAATATTTTTTAACAGCTGTTTGATACCAATTTAGTGCATTTTCATTAGCAGGTGATTCTTGATTTAAAATAGTTTTATCAAAGGTAATAATTTGAATTATACGTTTA
>CAKNAD010000065.1 GCA_929200515.1 Candidatus Gorgonimonas leptogorgiae
TTTGAGGAATTTAATAGACCAAACAAGAAATAATTCCTTTGATAATATCGAGATAAAAAACCAACAAATAGCTATAGCTCTTATTACTCAAACAATGAAGCAAACTAAAGATCCTGCAATACTTATAGAATTTTTAATTAGTACTGAAGCACAAATAATTCTTGCAAATGAAAACTCTATTCTTAAAGATACAATACAAAAGTTAACAGCAGAAAAATTAACAGACAAATCTTTTAAAGCAGGCTTTATAGAGCAATGTTGCAAGTTGTATTTTGATATAAACCACAATAGACTAAATTCACAACAAAGAGAGTGCCTGCTAAATACTCCCGTAGCAGAAGATTTATTAAAAAAACTACATGATAATAAAATGTATTTTAATCAGGAAATAATTAAGATTGATTTAGCTTTTCTAAATAAATTTTCTATTAAAACTTTAAAGCAGATACTTGATCCTGATGCTGCTAATCGTTTATTTTTATTAGCTAAAAATAAACAAGCTAATACCTGTAATCTAATGTCCAATTTATTACAAGCTGAATGTTGTGATTGTAATGATAGCACTACTTTAGATAAAGCGGTAAAAGAAGATGATTCAAAATTATTCGCTGTATTGTTATCCATTCCTAAAATTAAAATACAAGCAACAGATCTTCATTATGTAATTACATTAGATAATCAAGATGAAAACTTTGAATTATGTATGAAATATATAGCACAAAAGTTACAGGATTTACCTCAAGAACAACAGCTAGCACTTTTAGAAGAAAAAAATACTGAAGGAGACAATGCTTTGTTAGTGGCATCTTGTGTTGGTAATCATAATGCAATTGAATTATTTCTTAAGATAATTCTAAATTTAGATTCAACGCAGGTAGGCGTAAATAAAAAATTTGAGCTAATGAATGCAGGAGGAATAAATGGTAGTCCAAGTTTATATATGCTATCGTTTTTTGGCTACGAAAATAGTCATAAGACTTTTGTTAAAACTATTTTATCATGTGACGAGTTTACAAATAACCAAAAAATAGAATTATTAAAAGCAAGGAATGATTATAGCACAGCTTTATATAATCTATGTGACAAGGGTTATACAAATATTATTGATTTCTATGTTAAAGCTATTCTAGCAGATGAAAATTTTTCTCCTAAGGAAAAGTTTGAACTATTAAAGGGAGAATCTAGAAACGGAGCCTTAGCTTCATATGCAGCATTGAAAAAAGGGCATGTAGCAACTTTTGAGGTCTTAATTAGCAATATTTTAAAATATAATACTTTTACTACTGAAGAAAAAATTGAGCTCTTAGAAGCAAAAAATCACAAAGGTTTTCTAGGGTTGCATTTAACATTTAACTCTGGTCATGCAGGAATTGTTGATCTTTATACTAGATCTGTTATGAATGCTAATAATCTTACTCATGAACAAAAATTTAAACTATTACAAAGCAAAAATGTTTATGGTACCCCAGCCTTATATGCAGGATATTATAAAAACAAAGAAGATACTAACGAAGTAGCCACTAATAAAGCAAATGCTGTTGGCTCCTTTCTTACAAATATTTTAGCGCATAACAGTTTAACAGTAGAAGAAAAAAAAGATCTTGTGTTAGCACAAAATAATGATGCTTCTTCAGGGTTACGTACAGCTTTTTTACAAGGAAGCGAGAAGATTATTAGCACTGCTACCAAATTGATTTTATCATGCGATGATTTTAACCTTAAACAAAAATTTGAAATACTAAAAGCAATAGATAGCTCAGGAATTCCTAGCTTGTATGGATCATTTTGTAATCAGCATACAAATACTGTTTTTCAGTTTACTAAAAGCGTCTTAGAATACAATAGGTATAATAATCTTGAAGAAAAACAGTTGTTATTCAACCAAAAACTTGAGTTGTTACAAGCAAAAGATAAAAATGGGGTTCCTGGATTACTAGTATCATTTGCTTCTGGCGATAAAGCTACTATAATTGCCTTTGCTAAAATAATTTTAGAGAATAATGATTTTACTAACCAACAAAAAATTGCTCTATTACAGGCGAAAGATAGTAGTGGAAACTCTGGATTATCAGTAGCTCAAAAAAACGGACATCAAGAAGCCATTGATGATTTTAAAGCTTTGGTAGAAAAATATGATTGTTTTACTACCGCAGAACAAAATATATTATTCAATGCAACTACAAATAAAACTCACAAACGCGACCATATGAATAGCATTTCTGTAGGTGTATATGTTAAGTTATAACTCTTTATAAGATAAACGACAGCTAAAATTAATTTTAATTAAGCACTTAAAAAACTAAAATTAGGTACAGATCTTCAACTAAGCTTAAGACTATGGTTTACTAACAACTCTTGCATGCGTGAAATTTCACTATGGTAATAATAACTAGTAGTATTAATTGAATCATGTCCGGCAAATATGGCTAAATCCTCAATACTAACAGTTTTTGCTAAATGAGTTAATGCCGTGTGTCTTAAGGTATGGAACGGTAAATCTGGTAATCTAACTGCTATTTTATCGTTGGTTTTAGTGGCACAATAATTCATTAATGTTTTCCACCAATAACGTATTCCTCTAGTAGATAACGCCTTAACTCCTACTTTATTGCTACTAATACTAGGAGCTAGCGGAAAATCATCTGCCTGTATATTAGCTAACCCCCAAGTTTTACGATAGCTAATAATTTCGGCGATTGTAACTGAGTTAAGTGGTATTTGTCGTTTTTTTCTGCCTTTTCCTAAAATATCAATAATATAACTACCAGATGCTAGTTTAACTATGTGTTTACAACTGTGGTTAGCTAACTCCGATTCTCGTAGAGCTAAATTGTAAGATAAGGTAAATAAATACCGACTACGATGTTTTTCTAGCTTTTGTTTAGAGGTTACTTCTGGCATAGTATTCAAACATTCACAAATAAAATCCCATTCTTCCTCATAAAAATACCGTTCAATATAATAATTACGTGAATATTTTTCACCAGTTTTTGCTATTCCATAAAAAGGATTACCATCTATATATGCAGTTTTATGCAAAAAAGAGAAAAATGAAGATAACACATTAATAATTTGATCTACGCTTTTTCCTGGAATAACCGAACGTTTAAATAACACTCTTTTAGGGGTGCCGGCTAACAACCCTGGTTTTAACCATCTAGGAGGTAGCGACTGAATAAATGCTAAATATGTTTGTATATGTTTTAACTTTACTAATTTATAATCAATGTTTAACTCTAAATAAATAAAAGCAGAAAATCGAGTTACTTCGCGTTCGTAACGTCTTAAAGTTTCTGCAGATCTTGCACCAACTTTATGTAAAAATATAGCTATAGCTTCGTTGTCATCCACAGCACCTATAGTATTTTTAGTTACTAGTTTAGTGTCAATAATAGAATTGTCAGCTGAATTGTGTTTTAAAGTTGGAAACTGTTTCATAATAATATTATAAATTTAATATGATTTTTTACTAATTTTGATGAGCAATCGCTAAATAATTATTAGTTTGCATTTCTTGTAATCTACTATATGTACGTTGAAATTCAAACGCTAGTTTATTACCTTGATATAGTTTATCTAATTTGATTGCAAACAAAGCAATTAACTTTACTTTTTTATCATAGAGTTCGTCTATTAATTGAATAAATCTTCTGGTTTGATCAAGATTTTCATCATTAAATATAGGAATATTTTCAATAAATACAGTATGAAACTCTTTAGCTATTTCGATATAATCATGTGAACTACGAGCTGTATTACAGAGTTCATCAAATGTAACCCAAACGACATCGGCACTATTTTGTACACTGTTAATATAGCGGTTGTTTATCTTGAGTTTGGTTTTATAATATATTTCATGACTTGCAACTAATTCGGCAAAATATTGCTTCATTTTAATAATTGGGTTAGCTTCATCTGCGTATAAATAAATATTGGATTTTTGTAAATAAGATAATCTAAAATCAACCTTGCCATCAAGGTTTAAAATTTTCATATTAGCTTTTATAGCCCTTATTGTAGGCAAAAATCTGTTACGATGTAAGCCCTCTTTGTATAGCTCGTCTGGATGACAATTAGAGGTCATTACTAAAATACAACCTTGGGCAAAGAGATTATCAAACAACCGTGCAAGAATCATAGCGTCTGCTATATCGACGACAAAAAATTCATCTATACACAGTACTTTAGCTTGTTTATATAGTTTTTTTGCCACTATTTTTAACGGCTTTTTAGTTCCTGCAAGTAACTTTAACTGCTTATGTATTAGTTGCATAAACTGATAAAAATGCATTCTCTTCTTGTTTTTTATTGGCAAATGCTCAAAAAATAAATTCATTAAGTGGGTTTTTCCACGTCCTACATCACCATAAATATATGCTCCTTGTGTTTTATTTTTAATAAAGGGAGCAGTCAAAAAATGAAAAGGCCACCATTTTTGCTGACACTTAAGCTGATAGAATAATTTGTGTAGATATTCTACTATTTTGTATTGGTCGGCATCTTCAGTAAAATTGTATTTTTCAAGACAATGTCTATAACAAGTTTTAGGATCCACTTTTAGCTCTATTTAGGTTAAAAATTCACAACCCTGTGGTAATTGAATTACTATATCTGATGTTGGCTTACAACAACATGGAAGTATATTATTTTCATTGGTATATGCAATAGGCTCCATAGTATACTCAACTTCGCCATCTAATAATTTCACTTGGCATAAACCGCAAAATCCTTGGCGACATTGATATTCTGCTTGAATTTTTTGTGACTCTAATGCTTCTAATATGCTAAGTCCCTTTTTAGGAATAAATAGCAAGCCATCAATAACTTTAATAATATAAGACATAAGAACATTGTAACTTATAATGAAAAACTTGAAAATTCATCTTTATAAACATCATTATTAATTTGTCCTATTAAATAAGAGCTTATTTCTACCTCTTGAGGTGCTACCTGTACTTGATCACTAGATAACCAGCTGTTTATCCAAGGCAATGGATTATGGCGTTTTTCAAAAATAGGTTCTAAGTTTAATGTTTGCATACGTTGATTAGTAATATATTCTATATATTGCTCTAAAATAGTACTATTAAGACCAATCATCGAACCCTGATGAAACAAATATTTAGCCCATTGTTTTTCTTGCTCCGCTGCCTGAATAAAAATATCTCTTGCTTGGTTTTTTAATTTGTGAGCTATTTTTTGCATATCAGGGTCATCTTTACCATTTGCCATTATTTGGAGCATATGTTGAGTTCCAGCTAAATGCAGTGCTTCATCTCTGGCGATAAATTTTATTATTTTGGCATTACCTTCCATTAATGATCTTTCAGCAAAAGCAAAACTACATGCAAAACTAACATAAAATCTAATAGCTTCTAATACATTCACTGATACTAAAGTTAAATATAATTTTTCTTTTAGCAGTTGTAGTGATACTTCTATGGCCTTGCCTTTTATCTGGTGTATGCCTTCACCATGTAATTGATATATACTAATATAGGTTATTAAATCATCGTAGTAGTGACTTATATCGTTGGCTCTAGCAGAAATTTCTTTATTGCCTACTATATCTTCAAATACTACACTTGGGTCGTTTAATAAATTACGAATTATATAAGTATATGATCTTGAATGAATAGTTTCACTAAAAGCCCAAGTTTCTATCCATGTTTCAACTTCAGGTAATGATACTATAGGTAAAAAAGCAATATTCGGAGATCGACCTTGAATCGAATCAAGTAATGTTTGATATTTTAGGTTGCTTAAAAATATATGCTGCTCATTTTTAGACAAACTTTGAAAATCGCTACGATCTTGAGATAGATCTATCTCTTCAGGACGCCAAAAGAACGATAATTGCTTCTCAATAAGTTTTTCAAATACCGGATGTTTTTGCATGTCATAGCGAGAAACATTGACGTTTTCACCAAAAAACATGGGCTGTTTAAAAACATTAAACTGCTCTTTATTAAAAGTAGTGTATTTCATTGTAAATCTCTAGTTAATATATTAAATACTACAGGCACCACCTGCACAACCTTCTTCAGTTGTTACCTCTTTTCCTGCCCCATCACGAGTATTATGATAATATAGAGTCTTTATTCCTAGTTTATAAGCTATTAACAAGTCTTCTAATAATAATTTCATTGGCACTTTACCATCAGCAAATTTTTCTGGATCATAGCTAGTATTTGCCGAGATTGATTGATCGACGAATTTCTGAATAATTGCCACTAATTGTAAGTAACCTTTATTGTCTGGAAAATCCCATAAAAGCTCATATTTATCTTTTAACTGTTGATAACTCGGAACAACTTGTTTTAAAATACCGTCTTTACTAGCTTTAGTACTTACAAACCCTCTTGGAGGCTCAATACCATTAGTTGCGTTGCTAATTTGCGATGACGTCTCAGCTGGCATTTGCGAAGTTAATGTAGAGTTTCTTAGCCCGTATTTACGTATATTGCTACGTAACCCTTCCCAGTCTAAATGCAGAGGTTCATCGCAAATATTATCAAGGTCTGCTTTATAGGTGTCTATAGGAAGTATACCACGTGCATAATTAGTTTCTGCAAATTTTGCACAAGGGCCTCTTTCTTTTGCTAACTGATTAGAGGCTTTCAATAAATAATACTGTATAGCTTCAAAAGTTTTATGGGTTAAATTGTTAGCAGAGCTATCTGAATATTTTACATTATTTTTAGCTAAATAATAAGCAAAATTAATTACTCCAACTCCTAATGGTCTTCTAGACTTAGTTGACTTTTCTGCGGCTGGTAATGGATAACCCTGATAATCTAATAGAGCATCTAAAGCCCTAACTACTAAATCAGCTAAAGCTTCTAGCTCTTTAAGATTGTTTATTTCGCCAAGATTAAACGCTGATAGAGTGCATAAAGAGATTTCCCCGTTATCATCATATACATGTTGTAATGGTTTAGTTGGTAGCGTTATTTCCATACATAAATTACTTTGTCTTATTGGAGCACTTTTAGCGTCGAAAGCACTATGGCTATTACAATGGTCTACATTTTGTAAATAAATTCTACCAGTATTGGCTCTTTCAGAGGCAAACAAAGAAAATAAATCTATAGCTTTAACTGTTTTTTTGGTGATGTTTGGGTTTTGTTCAGCTTCTAAGTATAACTTTTCAAAGAGTTCTTGATCGGCAAAAAAAGCTTGATATAAATCAGGCACATCGTGTGGAGAAAATAACGTGATATTGCCACCATTTATTAATCTTTGATACATTAAGCGATTAAACTGCACACCATAATCTAAGTGGCGAACTCGGTTATCTTCAATACCACGATTATTTTTTAATACTAGCAAGGATTCAACTTCTAAATGCCATAAAGGATAAAATAAAGTTGCAGCTCCACCGCGTACACCACCTTGTGAACATGATTTTACTGCAGTTTGGAAATATTTATAAAAAGGTATACAACCAGTATGAAAAGCTTCGCCATTACGTATCGGACTACCTAGAGCTCTAATGCTACCAGCATTAATTCCAATACCTGCACGTTGACTTACATATTTTACAATAGAACTAGCAGCTGCATTTATTGAATCTAAAGAATCATCTGCCTCAATAAGAACGCAAGAACTAAACTGTCTTGTAGGGGAGCGTAAACCTGCCATAATAGGAGTTGGTAGTGATATTTTAAATGTTGATATCGCATCATAAAACGATGCAATAAAAGTCATCCTTTGCTTTTTAGAATAGTTTGAGAATAAACTAGCTGCAATTAAAATATAAGCAAATTGTGGGCTTTCGTAATGAACTTTAGTAACCCGATCTTGGAGTAAGTATTTGCCTTCTAATTGTTTCACTGCCGCATAACTAAGAGATAAATCTCTAGAATGATCTATCATAGTATCCATTCTAGTAAACTCTTCTTCAGAATATTCATTTAATAATTGAGTGTCATATTTTCCTTGCGATACTAAACTAGCGACATGATCATATAAATTAGGTGGGGTAAAATTACCGTAAGTTTTTTTACGTAAATTAAAGATTGCTAATCTGGCAGCTAAATATTGATAATCAATTGCCTGCTCGCTAATTAAATCAGCCGCCGCTTTTATTAAGGTTTCATGAATTTCAGTTGTAGAAATCCCATCATAAAATTGCAAGTGTGCTTTTAATTCCACCTGTGAAACCGATACTTCTTCTAATCCTTCTGCTGCCCAACTAACAACGCGATGAATTTTATCTAAATTAAGCTTTTCTTGCTTGCCACTGCGTTTCGTTACTTGTATGGATTCGCTCATATTAAATTACCTTTTATATATAACCATATAACATAGAAATGAATTCATGTCATTTCCATACAAATTACATTTGTTATGCAATAAATTCAAGGAGGTTTTAAATTTATTATAAAAAGCTTGACAAAATCAAGAGCTATATTTTTAGTTGCAATTTATTTTTATACCCTACAATACTAGATATTTTAAAAAATAGACACACCGATTAATTTAATAAAAAAGGTACTAACAAGCACGATAATTA
Organism: Candidatus Gorgonimonas leptogorgiae; assembly: GCA_929200515.1. Taxonomy (GTDB): domain Bacteria; phylum Pseudomonadota; class Gammaproteobacteria; order Pseudomonadales; family Endozoicomonadaceae; genus CAKMZJ01. Next base: position 8,519 of record CAKNAD010000065.1, read on the forward strand.
ACTAAAAATAAAATGTTTTTTTATAAAAAACAATTGTTATTCATTCAAACCATAAATTAAGCATTAGTTCCAAGATGTATAAATTTTTAAGTAGTAAACCAAACCCATCTACTTATACTAGGTTAGAATAAGTTACTAGTATTTTTCACGATAGCGTTAATAAATTTTAAAAAGATACCACAAAAAAAACTATCTATGACAATAAGCAACTAAATAAAAAGATTAACTTTTCAATTTAATATGATATGGTAACACATCAATTAGCTACTTAATTTTATACATTTATAAGTTTAATCTGATTTATATAATCTATTCAGAAACACAAATTGCATTTTCTTATAGCTTTACATAAGTAAAAATTTAATATTACAAACATTGAGTATACAGATGCTCTATTTGCAATTCATGTAGTTAAAAAATAAATTACAGATTTTAAACCTGCATAGTTTATCAAAGGTTTTGTTAGTCTTTATGGGTTAATAGCGCAGTACATTAAATAAAATTAGCCTGCGATATTTAAACTTAATTTTACGTAACTAATAAAAGGAATTATTATGAGCGATCTCTCTTTAAATAAGATGCAGCCTGCATCATCTTTTACAAACAGCCTAAATGCACCAGCAACAAATCTAAATTCTCAAGATCCAGCACCTGAAACACAAGTTAACAATTCTAGTCTTATAAATATTCCTGAAATACCAATAGAAAATAGAGAATGCAAACAAGTAAATGATAATGTGCATACAGATGATCAACACACCGCTAGTCCTTTCTTAAAGATATTAGATAAGCTTGTTGTAGAATATGATATTTACAACACTGAGTATAGACCAAATAAAACTAAAACTAACTATTTAAATGATCTAGAGTCTTTAGCTACAGAGCTAGAAAATGTATATCTCAATGAAGAATATTCTGAAGATATTTTACAGATATGTAATAAAATCATCCAATTTCTTCCTGAGCTAGAAGCGAAAGAAAAAAATAAATTTTTTACAACATTAAATAAAATATTTTTTCATATAATAGAATATTGTGCAGATAAGGTATTAAATTTTTTAATTAATCTTCTAAAAAGTGAATATAATAAAGCAATGTTGATGATTGACTTTAATGCAGAAGAATGCACAATAGATAATAATTTATTAGAATTAATAAACCGCATAACAGATAAGAAATGTGACCATAGAGTAGTTGATATTATTCAACAATATGTGGATGGTGTAAAAAGATGTTTTAACTCTACAAATATAGAAAAAAACAAAGATTTAGCAAATTATCATGTTAAAAAAATAGTTGATATAATAGCAAAAGACAATGTCAGCGAGGAAGCAGAAGAAAAAATAAAAAACTGTATTCTACAAAACAAGCAGATATCAGACAGATTTAAAGTATTGTTTGAAGACGAGTTAACATACAATGATATTAGTGTGCCTCCATATAAATTAACTAACCAAGTATCAAAACCCAGAATACGGGATAAAATCGATAGCCAAGGTGATAATGAAGTAAGATTAAAATATCCATTAGATAAAAACTCTAATAAAAATAATAAAGCTAATAAATTATATCATCAGGTCTTAGAACAAGAAAAACAAAGAGATAACAATGCTCTAGCACTTATGGAACAATCAACACCAAATATGCAAAATGACCCTAGATTAGAAGGTGTGTTAACAAGTAAATCAGCAGGAAGGGAAAATATTGCTAATGTAGATGATTCAACTTCACAAGAAAATTTAGAAATTGCTAAAGAACATTATAAACAGTTAGAGCTATTATTAGCTGACCTTGGTAATGAGTATAGTTCAGGACAACAATTCAATTTAGAAGATAGTTTTAATGATGTAAAAAATTTATATGAAAGGTTAAAATTAAACAACACAACTTTAAATAATGAGACTATAAATAACTTAGTAACCTTATGTATAACAATATGCAATAAACAACATAAGATGCACAATATAGATGATGCAAATAAAATACAACTTATTAATTTATTTGCAGAAATAAATAAAGTATTTTCTGTTGTACTAAGTTCTTGCGAAGAAGACAGTTATAATGAAGTATTAAAAGGTGTATCTTCCTTGTTAAAAGGTAAACATGCTGATGGAATATTTATTATAGGCATAGATACAAATAATAAAAGACTAACAGATAGTAATATACTAGACTTGTTGAGTTATCTATCAACTGTTATAGAGGACAAAGACTCAATACTTAAAACTTTAACAATACCTATGGAGAAAATAAAAAAAATTATGTCAAGTAAAAATACTAGCATAGTTTCAATGGGTTTGTATGCTAGTAAACTAGCTAAAATATTAGATAATCTAGATGAAAAATTAAAAAAAGACGCAGTAGAATATATTATGGAGGATAAGAATATATTAGATCAGTATAAAGTATTGTTTGAAGATGAATTATTAAAGTATAAAATAAGCACGCCTGAATATAAGACAAAAAAGACTAAAGAAGAAATACGTGCTTCTCTGAAGCAAGAAAATTATAGTGGTTTCACTCAAGATAATAGATTAAATGTGCTAGAAAAAGAAACAAAAAAACAACAAGATCTTGCAGAAGAAGAGTTATTAGAGCTAGAACTAGCGGATATGAGCAATGACGATGGTAATAGAAATATTTCAAAGTCAGATAGTATAGTAGAGATTTCTGATACACAAAATAAATCTTTACATCAACCTTTAAGTAATAATATAACCGAACATAATACCAAGGCCAGTGAAGGTATAGATCAAGAGGATACAGAATTAGATGAAATATTTGATAACCTTAGTAAGTCATCTAGTTTCGAAAGGATAATACTAGAAGCAGACAATCAAGATGATTTTTTTAACCTATTAGATAAACTAGAACCACAAAGTAAGGATAAAAACCAAAAAGACGAATATCATACTGGTTTAAAAAAATTAAGTTGCTTGGCAGACGAGATATATCCTAGCAAGGAAGAAGTAAAAAGGATGTTAAATATCTGGGAAAATATGCTTAATAATGTATCTTCAGAAGAATATCAGCAATTATCTCCTAAATGTAATAAAATTGCTGCTAATATTATAGGTGATTATCCTGATGAAGTTACTAAGCTATTAAAAGCTAGTCTCGCCGAAAAATATTCAGAGCATATATATGTCAGAAATAATAAAGTATATAATAACCTGTTAGATTTGCTTGGTTTGTTTATAAAACAAGGAATGTCTAATCAAGCCATTGAAATACTAACAATGAAGCCTGTTATAACTGAAATAAAAAAGAGTTTACAAAAAAACAACACAGATATTCGAATAGCATATTTTTATGCAAAAAAAATAGCACCTATAGTTTCAGAAAGCAGTGTAAATGAAGAAAAACAACAACAAACAGCAGAAATTTTTCTTAAAGACAAACATATATCTACAAAATTTAAAGATTTATTTGATAAGATATTAGAGCAGTGTAATGTAATAACAGACTATATTCCTAGTGGTAAACATGACGTTAAACGTCTTGTAGAAAGAGCCGCCGAATCACGATTAAAAGAAATGAATAAAATAACTGTTAAAAGTGATCCTAATAATCCAATAAATTTTAATTATATGGCGGCACGATCACAAAGAGAA
>CAKNAD010000066.1:0-1598 GCA_929200515.1 Candidatus Gorgonimonas leptogorgiae
TGAAAAATCTAAACTAGTCGCTTAATTTTATGCACTTATAGGTTTAATCTGCCTATAAATAATAAACTCGATAAAAAGGTAATTTGCAAAATAGGTCATAATTTTTTTGTGACATTTTTATAATATTTTAACATTATATTTTGAGGTTTAAATGGCAGGTTTACGTCGAATTATTCTTATACAAACTCATCTAAACGGAATTATTGAATTGATTGTTGATGAGCATACCAATATTTGTGGTACTAATGCCTCTGGCAAAACTACATTGCAACGACTTATTCCTGTTTTTTATGGTGAGCGACTAAGGAATGTAGTACCAAAAACACGTACCCCTTTCGGTAATTATTACTTACCTAAATCAAATAGTTTTATAGTATACGAGTATCAAGCAGCTAATGGTGATTTATGTCAAGCTGTACTTACTAATAGTGCAAAAGATGGTGTGCAATATCGTTTTGTTAATGCACCATATGATAAAAGTCAGTTGCTATATATGGATTATAACGACAAAGTAAATTCTTATTCACCCGAAAAATGGCTTGTTAGACTTTCTGAATTAAATATAAAACACTCACACAAAATTAATTATACTAGAGAATATCGGTCGATTATTCAAAACTGCGTAGTGATATTAAGTAAGAATACTAAAGAAAATAATAAGCTTCGTCACTTGACAGCACAATATTCTCTTATAGAATCGCCAAATAATTTAGGTCATATAGAAAAAATTACTAGTGCTGTGCATGCTAAAGCAGGAAAGTTCGATACTTTAAAAACAGTATTAACATCTATTTTTGAAGAAGAAGGTATAGAACACCCTACCACAAAAATTCAAAAGAAAAAGGTAGAAGAATGGATCCCACAAATGCGACATTCCCTGCGCCTAGAGGAACTTAAAACTCAATACAATATTGTTAAAAATATTGCATCTGATTTAAAAAGCAATGAAGATAATTTACAGAATTTAACTATAGTAGTAGCAAAAAATTTAGTAGCATCAAAAACTGAACATGCAGATTTACAGCAACAGGATAGTTCGTTAGACCAAAAACAAGAAGAATTAAAAAATCACTTTGATAAAAAAGAGATGGAAATTAATAGTGAATTAAGTAAAGTTAATGCTGAATTAACAACAGTAACGCAGCAGTTAGATAAATTACAAGCTGATTATGATAAATATGCTGATAGTGATATAGAACAATTAGAGCAAAATAGCAAAAAATTACCCATCTGGATTAACCAGCTAGATGAAAAACAGCTTTTATATAAAGTATTAATTGATGAACATCGTGATTTAGAGCGAGAACTTGATAAAGCAAAAATTAAATTAAATGACTCTTTGCAACAATCAACAATTGCTAATAATGATAAAATAAGTAGAATTGAAAAACAACGTGAGCAAATTCGAGATGAACAAAATATTAAAAAAGAAGAGTTACGGGATGACTACATAACTAATAAAGATAAGTTTAGTGATGACTTAGAACAACAAATTACAGAGCTTAAAGATCAGCAAAGTGAACATAAAGCACAACTCAATAGCGGAGCAACTAAGCAAGAACAAGAAGATTTAGATTTAAGCAGTGCCAGTATAGATA
>CAKNAD010000066.1:1608-3749 GCA_929200515.1 Candidatus Gorgonimonas leptogorgiae
AGATATAGCAAATGACAATTGGGAAGTAGCAAAAGATTTATTAACCGAACAAGAGCAAAGTTATCAACAAACACGGCAACAACAACTGCAAAAGCAAAAAGAATTAGAGCAAACACGCAGTCATTTATACCAACTTAGAAAAGAGCTACGGTTATTAAATCAACAAATAAACCCTGAGAATGGGTCATTGAGGCATTATTTACACGTTAATATCGATAATTGGGAAAATAGTATCGGTAAAGTAATCAATCCTCAGCTATTAGAACGTACAGATTTACACCCTGTTGTAAATGATACTCACAATGATATTTATGGTGTATCATTGAATCTAAGTGTAATAGATTTGCCTCCTTATGCTGAGGATATAGCTGCTTTACAAGTTAGACAAGAAGATTTAGAAAACAAAATAAATCAAGCTAATAGTAAACAAAAAACTGCTGAAACAGCTTTAAAACAAGCAAATGATTTGGTTGATACAAATGCAAATATTGTTGTAAAAACTAAGCAAAAGGTTGAAAGGTGTAAAAATGAAATAAATCATGCAAAAGATGCAAAACGACGTTTAGTGCAAGAAAACAAAGAAAAATTAGATGAACGCCGTAATACTGCTAAAAAAAAACTTAGTGAAATAACAGAATGCATTAATAAACTAAAACAACAAAAAGATAAAGGACTAGAAGAGCTTAAACACAATTATAATGAGCAATTGCTAGAATTTAAATCAGAATGGCAACAAGAAATTCATAAATTTGATGATGAAATAAAAGCACTTCAAAAACATCTTTATAGTACACGGCAAGAGCATAAACAACAAATTAAGATTATTGAAGATGCTTTTAAGCAGGAATTAACTAATAAAAATATAGATTCAAAAGTAATAACATCAACTAAAAATGATATAGATCACCTTGAAAAAGAAATACGCAATGTGCGTAATAGGGAAGATGAATTAAGGCAATATCAAGATTTTATACAAATAAATTGGAAAAAATTACGCCCCAGATATTTAGAGCAAGAGAATACATGTAAAGCACAACAGATAAATCTTAATAAGGAGCTCAATAAAGAAAAAAATAATTTTAAGCAACAAAGAGATACTATTAAAGAGCAACAAGCAAATCTACAAAAAAACATCAATAAACTTAAACAAAATATTGATAGTTTATTATTTGCAGAAAACAAAATCAAAAAACTTGACCTACCTCTTAATAATACAGCTGAATATTCTTTATTAGTAGATGTAAATGAATGTATTGATCGTATCTATCATGCTATAGAGCAGTATAATAAAAATAAAGATAAATTTAAAGATACAGCAGAAAAATTTGAAAAAATATTAATAATAAATGGAGAGCAAAAATTTGTAGATTTAGTAATGGCTGAGTTAACAAAAAATGAGACTAATGGCATATGTAAAAAATTATCTGTTTATAATAACTTGTTAGTTATTTTAGAGAATAGACAACAGGAACTATTAGCACAAGGTGAAACTATTGGGAATGATCTTGCTAATTTTTTTGATGTATTTAGTAATATAAATCGCTGTATTTCTAGTTATTCTAAATGTATAAATTCAGCCGTAAATGATGATTTAATTCTTGATGAAATCAAGCAGGCAGAAGTTAAAATTATTTCTACAGTAGATGAATTAGGTTTTTGGCAACCTTTAAAACGGTTTTCAAAGCTTTATAAAAAATGGAAAGAAACCGGTGAAATCTTACCCAGCGACGAATATATAAATAAACTTAGTGATATAGTTAATCTACTACCAACAGAACATAACCGTTCGTTAGAGTCATTGTTACGGCTAGAATTACAATTTAATGAAAAAGGACAGCATTTAATAATTAAAAACGACAAACAGTTAACCGAATGTTCAAGTAACGGCATGGCTTATCTTATTTTATGTAAATTTTTACTTGCTTTTACTCTTTTACTGAGGGGTGAAAAAAATAATAGAATTAAATTAATATGGCCAGTTGATGAAATTGGCACTTTATCTTACCAGAATTTAGAAAAACTTTTCAAAGCTTGTTATAAAAATAATATTAGCATATTAGGTGCATTTCCCAATCCCGAAGCTGATGTGTTAAAACTATTTAAGAATCGTTATTTGATTGACAAACAGCATAACCGCTTAC
>CAKNAD010000066.1:3759-12091 GCA_929200515.1 Candidatus Gorgonimonas leptogorgiae
CGCTTACAGCGTATTGAGCCTAAAGTTAATCCGATTGAATTTAAATTAGAACAACGACGAAAAAAACAAAGTTTTATTTTTGCTCAGGAGAATATTGATGCTTGAACATGGACCATTATTAACTGAATTATTAGCTGGTAAAAGTATTTGTAAAATAACAGACGAAGAAAACCATCGTCGTTTACAAAACGAAACAATAAGAGAAGATATAAATAAATATTTAAGACCTCTTAATCGCCGTATAGCGACAATTAAAAATGAGAGTGTTTATTTTCTTGCCTATCAAGAACTTAATGCAGAAGCACGCAATCACTTAGCTAAAGAATTTGATCAAACTATCAAATTTTTATTGCCCTTATTAGAATGGATGCAATTAACACAAGAAGCATTAGGAGATGATAGTGTTTTTAGTATTGAGGATATTATTGATCTATATAAATATGCTAGAAGCATCGAATCTAATCAAGCTCTACAGAAACGTTTTTCTAAACTCGCAAGTAACCGCTTTTTTAATTCATCTAGTAGTGATTTACAAAATCAGCTCAAACAGGTTTTTAAAAAATTAGAAGATAATAATTACTTGCATAAGCTACACAAAGATCAGCAATATTATATAATAACGGGAAAAATAGAATATCTAATAGAAATCATTGAATTTATTAAAGAAGAAGAGTCACTACAAATAGAAGAAACAGCACAGCAGGAGCCAATGTTTTAATGGTAGCAAATAAATCAACTACAAAAAATCAAAGTTTATTACATGCTCAAGGTGTAAAAAGGTTAAACTTAATTGGTAAATATAGTACGCAGTTAATGGATGCTTATATTAAAGGATTTTTTGATGAAGATTCTGTTAGTGTAGGAATACTTAATAATCTAGTAGATGCTCGTATTTTATACCGTCCAGATGCAACTCAAGGATTAAAATTACGCCCGGATGTTAATAAACTAATTGCTAATTTAACTGAAGATGAACGTAAACGACAAATTAATGCTGATGTTTCTAGTCCACTTTATGAGATTAATACTTTAGTTGAACATTATACTGATGCACAGCGTAAAGATAATTATATTGGTGTTGATTATTATTTCTACTCACTTACAGAAAAAGTACACGATATGACAGAGCAACTTAGCAATGATATTGAATTTCTATGGAATAAATTACATGCTGATTTTGGCTTTGTTAATAATTTAAGTGATAAAATCAGAGAAAATGAATTAGCACAAAAACAAAGTCAGCATTTATTAAATGGCTTAAAGATTATTGATTTTAATTACTTATTTGAGCTAACACAAAACAATTCAAAGTTACGAAAACTATTAGTTGTAGACCTACAAAAAAAAATTTCAGAATTACATAGTTCTTTATTAGAGGTTCAAGAACGTTTACTGAACTTAATGTTAGTATTTCGGAAGCAACAAAAACGATTACTGTTAATAAATAATATGGTTGCGTTTTTAAAGCAAAATCCTAATTTTGAGTTTAGAGATTATCCAAATCGTAGTAATGTACCTGATATTTTCAATAAAGCAGCTTCTATTAATGCGAGTGCAAATATTGCTTTAGACAGGCTTAGTGATCAATCTGTACTAAGCGAAATTGTTCGTAGTTTACCAGCAAGTGTTGAAAATCATGTGGAACCTTTAGAAGTAGGTAATGATTTTGAAACAACTGAAATTATTTCAGTAAGTGTTGAATATGAAAAATTAAAAAAAGATGTAACCAAGTTTTTTGAATATTTTATTGAACAAAATGTAATAGTTAGTGCACTAGTTTATTTGCAGAATAATAAGCTAGATTGGGATGCTGAGCTATGGCTATTTCAGGTAATCGCTGAATATGAAGGATTGGCACAAAATTTTCATCAAGACATTAAATTCGAAAAAAAGAAAAAAATTGTAAGTGCTTTTAATCAATTAGAAATTATTCAAGATATACATCTAATCATTGTCGTTTAACTGATAGGTGTTTATAATGGAAACCTTACTGGATACAAAAATTATTATTGAGTTAAACAAAGCTAGCAAAAAATTACTAATAGGTGATACTGTCAAGCTAAAAGCATCGGCAACTTGGCTTAAAAAAACTATTGCGTGGTGTGATGAACAGCATATAATATTAGGGAATAGATGTGGCTCAGACTTTTATATTCAAAAAAGTGGTGTTGAATCTATTGAAAATTGGCTTAAACAAAATAATCAAGGTAGTTTAGCCCAGCTAGCTAAATGTCAGACAGGAAACCGACAACAGGTAGCTGTTTATTCATCTAATGAAAAAATCGCTAAAATATCTCCTAGTGAATTTATGGTATTATCTGCTTGTACTGATGTAAGGTTATGCAAAGATAGCCAATTAATTTATGGATTAACAGAAATACCTCCACAGATTAATATTGAAATTGATATTAGGTATCTAGATTTATCTTTATTTAACTATTTAATAGTGATAGAAAATCTTGATAGTTTTAATGATTGGCATCAATATATCTTAAATAAAAAATTATCCAATGCTTTAATAGTATATCGAGGAGATAAAAAAGGACATAGTAAAGCATGTCAAGCATTAAAAAAACGTTGGTTAGATGAAAAAGGCTACTATGGACAAATATTTTTTGGAGATTTTGATGTTGCAGGTTTAGCAATTGCTATTGATAGTAAAGTGGCTTATCAGCAGGTACTTCTTCCTGAATTAAGTTACATAAAAAAACACTTAGATACTTTGCAATATAAAGACAACTATGCTTATTCACGTAGAAATTTATTTAATGAATGTCCTGAAAAATGGCAGTTTTTACTTAAAATATTGCTAGAAAATAAAGCTAGCTTACGACAACAAAATATGTTTAATACCCCTTTAATTTTATATTAAATTCGATAGAACTATTTGTCTTGTATTTTCTTATCTTATACTATCAAAGCTTAGATAATTATATCGATTATTCAATATTTTAATGTCGCTTTAAAAATAGCCGTAATCTGAAAAAGTGTTGAACATACATTCTTTGAACTATAAGAAGGTTTTAACCATTTTATTTAAAATATTGAAGAGCATTATCTATTTTTTATTGATTACAATTTTAGAATTTATTACTAGTATATTCTAATTTTTGTAACCAAGCATTAAACAATGGGCATTGTTCCCTCATAGCTTCAATACCTATTGCTTTTGCTATATCAATACCAACAACTATTTTTGAAAAATTACCTTTAGATAAACGTGCTAGTATTTTAGATGGTGCTGTATTAGGGTGATTGTTAATTGCTTCTGGAGTTTTATATTGACGCACAATTTTTGTTGTTTTTTTAATATTAATTTTAAGTTTATCTGCTAATATTTGCGGGTTGCTAAATAATAAAGCTTCAAATTCATGCATCGACATATAAAAAATAAAGCGTTGTTTTACTTTTAGTTCATACTCAGGAATATCTTGTAATAATTCTTTATTAGTAGCTGTACTAAGAATACTAGTAATTTGTTGTGGGGTATGTTGTTTAGTAATTTGCTTTAATCCTGGCCAATCTTTAGTGCCATAATAATCTATCATGGTAGTTACAAAATTATTTTTAGGATTTTGCAAATGAATTTTTATATCTTTTTTTACTCTATGAAAACGAATATCACCGCCTTTTTGTCCTGGCTTTGATGCTTGTGTTGGAGTTATAAAAATATTTTTATTTGCTAAATAAGGATAGAGTAACTGTTTAGCAAACTCATATTCGGTTTTTCCTTCAACAATAATAACACCATTAATATAATTAGTCATTTGATAATGCACCAGCAATTATATTTTTTTGCCACAGTTCACCAAGGGAATATTCCTTTAACCAGTGCTTGTAATCTTGCTCTTGCAAGCGTTCAAAAGTAGATGCACCATCTTGACGATTAACGACTAAAATATCATTAACGCTGAATTGATCGAGAAAAGTAACAGATTGCGTAGCTACAATAATTTGAGTTTTTTGCGATGCCTGTTGAATTAACTCTGCTAACACAATAATTGCACCTGGGTGCAAGCCTAATTCTGGCTCATCAATAATAATAGTTGTAGGTAAGTTGGGTTGCAATAATGCAGTTGCTAGACAAATAAATCGAATAGATCCATCTGAAAGATGATAGGGTTGCATTGGAAAATCAGAACCTTTTTGCTTCCAGCTAAGATTAACATCTTCTTTCATTCCAGATTTTCTAATTTTTAAAATAAAATCATCAAAAAAAGGTATAACTAACCGAATAGCATTAATTATTTTTTGATATTCATCTTGATACTGGCTTTTAATATGCAACAAAAATGCACCAATATTAGCAGCATCAGTGCGTAAATATTGGTTATCTTGAATAATTGCATAATGGCGCATAGCTGCAGTTGCACTGGTATCATGAAAGTGATAAATTTGCCAAGATTTAATCGCATCATATATTTTTTGACTTTTGTAATCATCTTGACTTTGTTGCTGTGCTTTGTCAACCATTAACGATGAACCATTAGCACTATCGCCAAGTTCCAACCATAGGTTATTAGATTTATCATAGCGTGCTTCTTGTTCCAAAGATACTCCATCTTTAGCTGTTGGAACTAGTTTAAACTTATAGCCATAAATATCAAACAGTAGTTCAAATTCTATTTCTGTAGTAAATTTTCTGCCGTTAAATAGCAAATCACTAGCACCGCCTATTTGATTTATATAACTATTAAGATTGTCATCAATTAAAGCACGTAATATTTTAAAAAAACAGATTAAATTTGATTTGCCAACACCATTACTACCAATAAGAATATTAAGATTATTTAATTCTAAATTAACAATTTCTTTAATTGATTTAAAACCCTTAATGCTAATTTTTTTCACTGCTTTAGCCATAATTTGCCCCCTCAAATTACTTTTATTTCTGTATGCAGACGTATTATCTTGAATATTTATTAAGTTTTAAATTTACACTATCGTCTGCAAAGTTAGAATAAAAACAATTTACATAGAGCAGACTTTTTACAGAAAGTTATGCTATTTTATAATTTTTTTTAAAATATGCAATTTACCAACGAGTATTGACAGTAACAGCTTTATACTATACTAAGTTTTTCTAAAAATCTTCATTGAGGCTAAATTACATTATGAAGCAAGATAATAAACTACAACCGAATATATTTTCTTTCGCTACCAGTGAGCTATCTCAAGATGCATTTCCTTGCTGGTTTTTATCTTGGGCTAATAAAAACTATGTTACAACTGATAAAGACTTACATCAATGTGCGCTAGCTTTTATCACTAAAATATTTGATAAGCATTGTTTAAAATATAGCAACTCAAATATAAGATAACAAACTTCTAGTTTTTAAAGGTTGTTGCTAAATTGAGTTTGAGTTACTACAAAAACTTTGACGTAAATGCAAACTTATAACTCTTCAATATCATTTAATAACCGCACTAAAGCTCTTCCTAGAGCTGCTATTATATTTACTAGTACAAGCATTGCCAATTTGTTGATATATTGAAGTTAAAGAGACTTGAAACTCCTAGTTATCAGAAAAGATTTAAACTATTACAAATTAGCAATCCACTTTGAAGATCGTTTAGATGATTATTTAAACATCTAAACTTACTAATAACACGAAATTAGGAGTCATCTCTCGCGAAATCCGTAACGATCTTAGGTGGTTTGTTATGTTTACTCTGATTTAACTGTGTATTGTATTTTTGATGCAGAGACTGAATTAATTCTTATTAAATAGTCTCTAAATCGAATTTCTTTTGAATCAATGGGGTATACAAGCTTTTGATTGAATGCTGGTCTGGCCATATTTTCAAAGGTATATTCTCGGTATAAAAGACTAATACCATTTGCACCTATACCAGTAAATATTATTTCATGGTTGATATAACCGTCTTCAGAAAGAGGAATTTGAGATTCTACAGCTTTAAATGTTGTGTTTTTAGGAGTAAGTTTATAAGTTCTACCGCTGCCAATAGGTGAAGTCCAAAAACTCGATGACATTATGGTGTCATCCCAATGACCATTTTTGTTAATGCCGAACATATAAATACTGCCTGGAATTTTTACTACAGGGTTATTATATTCATTTTTACCAACAATCATATAAGTATCACCAGTTGTTCCATTAAGATTTATATCTGTTCCACCTATACCGCCGTGTAGTGAAAAATCATTTTGAACTTGATACATGTTTTTCTTTATTATTGCTTTGTATGCTTTTCTTGAAATCATACTTTTACCAACATACGCTGATTGCATCTCTCCAAGAGAATAGTTTTTGTAATCTACGTTTCCAATTTTACTTTGATAATATTCCCCTATTTTCATAGATGTTGTGCATCCAGATATATACATAATTGCAAGAAGTAGAAGAAACTTTTTCATAAATTGTCCTTTAATTAAGTTGATAATTAGTAATATTCCGGGTAAGTAAGCAGAATACTACTAATTAAGTACGAGCTTTCAATGTTTTAATTAATACACTTATTAGGCTTAAGATATCTCTTCGCCGTTTGAATTTCCAGCAACTTAATAGTGCTAATTCTTTAAAATATAGTAAAACAAACCCTATCTAACAATAAAACAAAGACTAAATTACCTATAAGAGAAGATATCAGAATAATTGATAACAAATAAACAAGAAAACAAAAATAATATTTTTATTGCAATTAAATGCATAGCTTATTAAAATGCATCGCTATAAATTAATTATATATTCTCATTTATTAGGTTTATCTTGATAAACCATATTTTTAAATAAAAGCTCTAACAGATAAAGGATTATCTTAAAAAATGAATCAATTACCAAAGACAAAACTATATTTGTTTATTGTTATTTTTTTTATGCAAAGTTTTATTTGCTCTTATGCTAATAGTAATATTAATGATGATATCTCTCAGCAAAATAACGACTTAAGTGGTTTAAATATAGCAATAACAGCTGGGCCAACTCATGAAATTATCGATTCAGCAAAATATATTACTACTAAAAGCTTAGGAAAAATGGGGTATGCTATTGCCGTAGCAGCTGCACAACGTGGTGCTAACGTAACTTTAATCAGTGGTCCTGTCCACCTTGCTGTGCCGCAGGGGGTAACTTGTATTAATGTAGAAAGTGCTGCAGAAATGCAAAAAATTGCATTAGCTGAAGCTGTAAGCAATGATATTTTTATAGGTGTTGCTACTGTTACTGATTATCGTCCTGTACAAGCAATGAATAGAAAAATTAAGAAAACTGAAAATGTTGGTGGCTTGGTATTACAACTAGTTGAATGTGTAGATGTTATTGCAAGCGTAGCACATTTAACAGAAAACCGACCATTTACGGTAGGATTTGCTGCCGAAACTGATAACATAGAACAATACGCACAAAAAAAATTAGTTGATAAAAATCTTGATTTAATTTGTGCTAACGATATCTCAAAAGCAAACCAAGGCTTTACTAGTGATACCAATGCTTTGCATTTGTTTTGGAAAGATGGCGATAAGATTTTACCTTTAAACCAAAAAAATCTTTTAGCAGACCAATTAATTACTGAAATCATTGCACAATATAGAAATAAATTAAATTAGATATTTGCAGATACCTCAAGGAAATAACTGCTGTTGATATAAAGTTACCATGACTTTTTTATTTTCACGTATAACATCTTTGTTTGCATGAATGGCTTGGTATCCAAGTGTAGTATAATATTTATGTCGAAAACAGTCTTCATCGCCAATAACATTTAAAATTAGCTTAGCGATTTTTTGCTGTTTATAATGCTCCGCAACTTGCTGTAATAACATTTTTCCAGCACCTTTTTTAATAGAAGCTAGCAAACTAATATAAATAGTGCTATCTAATGTTAACAAATGTTTTGGTGGTTTAGAATATAATATAAAATTTGTAGCTGGTTTTGCTGCTAATGAACTAATAAATTTACCATTTTCTTTCAAAGTAAAAAATTTATCTCCTTGGGTAAATTTATCATTAATTAGTTGCTTATTCAGTCGTGGCTCATTAAAAGCTTTATTTGTTATATCAATAATTTGATTAATTTCATCACTAGTATGTTGTCCCGCAGAAACAACATGCATTTTAGGTTGTAATGTGTTTAGCTTGGTTATACTTAAAAAATTTCTTAAAGGCCTAACCTCATTGAGGTTATGGAGATTTTTTTTAGATATAACTGCTATCACATCTGAGCCTTGGTTTTTATTACTAGTAACAGCTAAAGATAACGACTTAGGATTATTTGTAGATGATATATTGTTACTCATATAAATTTTCCTATTGAAACTATACACGTGGCAGTTGGAAATGCGGGTTTTCAGCAAGTGATTATAAGTTTTTAG
>CAKNAD010000067.1 GCA_929200515.1 Candidatus Gorgonimonas leptogorgiae
TATATGTTATAATATGTGCTAAATTTTTAATTACGCGTTGCTAGCTAGTTTATTATTTGAAGTTACCTAAAATTAGGAAGATTAACATGAGCCTTAATATAAAAGCAGAAAGCATAGTAATTTGTGCTTTATATAAATTTATTACACTAGAGAACTATCAAGCTTTACGTGAGCCTTTATTAAGGTTTATGGAAGCTAAGCATATAAAAGGTTCGTTATTATTAGCCAGCGAAGGTATTAATGGTACGGTTTCTGGTACTAGAGAAGGCATTGATGATTTAATAGGTTTTCTACAACAAGACTTAAAATTAGGCACTATAGAATATAAAGAATCTTATGAAGCAAAACAACCTTTTACCCGTACTAAAGTAAAATTAAAAAAAGAAATAGTTACTATGGGAGTTGCTGACATAGATCCTAACAAAGTTACTGGCACTTACTTAAATTCTGAAGAATGGAATAAATTAATCTCTGACCCCGATGTAATAGTAGTTGACACTAGAAACGACTACGAAGTAGCAGTAGGAACATTTGAAAGAGCAATGAACCCTAAAACTACTTGTTTTCGTGAGTTTCCTCAATATGTGCAAGAAAATTTAACTGAACACAAAAATAAAAAAGTAGCTATGTTTTGTACTGGTGGTATCAGATGCGAAAAATCTACAGCTTACCTAAAGCAACAAGGCTTTAATGAGGTTTATCATTTAAAAGGTGGAATTTTAAAATATTTAGAAGAAATACCAGAAGATAAATCATTATGGAATGGCGAGTGCTATGTATTCGATCAGCGTGTAACTGTAGGACACGACCTACAAAAGGGTAGTTATGATCAATGTAACGCTTGCAGAATGCCAATAACAGCTGAAGATAAACTAACTGAAGATTACGTTTCAGGAATTAGTTGCCCGCATTGTGCCACTAAAACAACAGAGCAGCAAAAGTATCGATTTTCAGAAAGAGAAAAACAAATTGAAATAGCTAAAAAATATGGTATCAGCCACATGGGTTTTGAAGTAAAGCAAGCAGTTAAGCAAAGAAGATCCGCAAAAGCACTTGCAAAAGAACAAAGCAGAAAATCCCAGCAATCAAGAACAACCTCTTAAGTTACTGCCTCGTGGATAAAATAGTAGTTAATGACATAAAAGTAGACTGTATAATAGGTGTATACAGTCACGAGAGAAATAACAAACAGCCTTTAATTATTAATTTAGAATTATACTATGATTTTACTATGGCAAGTGCATCAGATAATTTAGAGCACAGTATAGATTATGACGCCATAACTAATAAAGTTTATAGTTATGTTGCAGAATCTAAATTTCAACTATTAGAGGCTTTAACTAAAAATATCTTAAAGATATTAATTGTCGATTATAACTGTGTAAAAGCAACAGTGAATATTCATAAACCTCAAGCATTAAAAAATGGCAAAGTGTCTATTCATATGTCAAAAACACGAGATGAAGTTTGATAAAATATTTTTAAGTTTGCTAAAGCTAAGCTAATGCAGCATTAATAGGTAATATTATGTTAAAAAAACTGTTAATTGTTTATACTGGTGGCACCATCGGTATGAGCCAAACAGCTGTTGGCTTAGTTCCTTGTCAGGATTTTAGTAAACTGTTAACGGCTAAAATAAAGACATCTAACTATAAAAACCTAATAGAGTTTAAAATCCAACCATTAACCCCATTGTTAGATTCAGCAAATACCTGCCAGATTCAATGGAAACAAATAGCCGATCTTTTGGCTGAAAATTATACTAAGTATGATGGCTTTATAGTACTACACGGTACAGACACTATGTCTTATACTGCAAGTATGCTTTCTTTTATGTTAAAGCCATTATCTAAGCCCGTTATATTTACTGGTGCACAACTACCTGTTAACAACCCAAAAACCGACGGCTGGAGAAATATTTTTGGCTCGATTGCCTGTGCGATTGATGCAAATATAAAAGAAGTTGGTTTGTTTTTTGATGGTTTTTTATTTAGAGCAAATCGTACAACTAAAGTAGACACATTAGGATACAGAGCGTTTTCTAGCCCAAACTTCCCAGAATTAGGAACCTACCAAGATAATAAACTAATTTTAAACAGTAATTACTTATTAAGAAATGAACCTGATTATATTACTGATAAAAAATTTGATTTATTTTGTAGTAGCCAACAGTTAGTACATATAGTTTATATTTATCCTGGAATCGATGAAACATGGATTAACCAAGCGTTAGAATCTAATATTAAAGCTATTATCTTCTTAACCTTAGGTTCAGGAAATGTACCACAACTTAGCAAATCTTTATTAAAAAAAATAGCAACTTTAGCTAATACTAATAGAATGATTATAAACATTAGTCAATGCTTTAAAGGAAAAACAGATCAATCTATTTATGGGGTCAGTAGTTCATTGATAGATAATGGCGTTTTAGATATAGCAGATATTACTCTAGAAGCAGCATTTTGCAAGTTGCATTATTTATATTCTCGTTATAACCGATTAACAGATATAAAAAAATTCATTAAAAAGCCTATAGCTGGAGAATTTTCGATAGCCTGAGATATTGGAAATAGTAAAAGTGGATAATCGTAAAATAATACATATAGATTTCGATGCTTTTTTTGCTAGTGTTGAAATTCTTGATAATCCTAAGTTATTAGGGTATCCAGTGGCGGTAGGTGGTTCGCCATCTGCAAGAGGTGTTATTTCAACCTGTAATTACGAAGCTAGAAAATACGGTATTCACTCAGCAATGCCAAGTGCCTTTGCTTTAAAGCAATGTCCTGAATTACAGTTGCTACCAGTTAGATATGACAGATATAAAGAAATTTCAGCTATAAGCAAAAATATTTTTTATAAATATACCGAATTAGTGGAGCCATTATCTTTAGATGAAGCCTACTTAGATGTAACCAACTCTTCTATGTGTTTAGGCAGTGCAACGTTTATAGCTCAAAATATTCGCAAAGATATTTTTAATGAGTTAAAACTTACGGTATCTGCCGGAGTAGCTCCAAATATGTTTTTAGCAAAAATTGCAAGCGATTGGCACAAACCTAACGGCATGCTCGTGATTAAACCAAATGATGTTGAGCAGTTTGTATGTAACTTGCCAATCACTAAAATACATGGTGTTGGTAGCGTTACGGCTAAAAAGATGCATTTACAAAATATATCAACTTGTCAACATTTAAGAGAGCTATCAATAACAACAATGACACAACAATTTGGCAAATTTGGCAACAAATTATGGCATTTGTGTCGTGGAATAGATAACCGACAAGTTATTCCTAATAGAAGAAGAAAATCAATTTCAGTAGAAAAAACATTCTCTCAAGATCTACAAAACACTGATGATATTATAAAAAAATTAGTTGAGTTATATTCAAGGTTAAAAGTTCGACTAAATAAACTAGATGATAATTACACTCCAACTAAAAGATTTCTTAAAATAAAATTTTCTGATTATACTATTTCTCAAGCTATTGAAGAATTAAACCACTTAGATGATTTGCAGCATTTTTTAAAATTATTAAGATCCACTTTAGGGGATAAATTCTTACCAGTAAGGCTACTTGGTATTGGTATAAAAATTATAGATACTTCTTCTAATTCTTATACGCAACTGCAAATTGATTTTTAACTCCTAAAATAATATTTTATACCATATTAGAAACTATGCTTAAAAGAGCATTTTTTTTCTTTGTTGGTAGTAGTATTAAAAGTTTAATTATTTCTTGTTCTAAATATGCATCCTTAGAATTTATCTTGGCTCTGTGTTTTTTTCCTAATCCTACCGCTAACCATTCTAAAGACACATCTAGTACTTCTGCAAGCTTTATTAAATTATTTAAACTAGGATTGCATATTGCTGATTCCCATTGTGCTAATGCACTTCGTGATATTCCCATAAGGCTAGCTGTTTCTTTTTGGGAAAAGCGCTTATCCTTGCGAGCACGTAAAATTCTTATAGCTAGATTCATATAACTGTTTCCATAAATAATAACTTAACACTATATTTTAATTTGATAAAATACTTTATTTACAAACAAAATTTGTACAAGCGACAAGATCAAAAATTAAAAGTATTACTTTACAAAAGATATTAAAATGTCATATCTGTGTACAATAGATATTATTAATACGATATAGTTCAAATTAAATACGCTAGTTTTTATATACAGGTACTATTTATTAGTTAATTTGTTTAAGCGCCAATCAAATTGATAATTTATAGAACCATGGAAATTATCTAACTTGCTTTTGTTAAATGAATTGGTATATTTTCTTAGATGAGATAATAAATCATGTTTATCATGAAAATAATTTGAATTTTTTAATAGTCTAGATAATACTAATTTTCCATCTATCCATTGCATTGTTTTTTCTTGCTGAATAAATCTATTGGTTACCTTATTTAATAGTTTAGGCATATCTATAGCAGTAAAGACTATAGGGTATAAATCTGGACTTCCCATGCTTCCGCTACATAAACAATACTGAACTCTACGATCACCCCATATTGGCAATAATATACGGTGCGTTATATCATTTAGACTTAGCTCTATACCATTAATGCTTACTAATTTATTATGCCAGGGTCCATAACGAAAGAAAGAAAACACTCCTCCCCAAGTTCTAAAACCAAAATGAGGTTTTATTTCTAAAATTGAATCTACAGGGTAGTTGTTTAGTATTGTTCTTACTATTAAAGCATTGTATAGGTTTATCCAGTACGCTAATTGCTCGTAATTATTTAACTTTATAGGATCTTCTTGTGCTAGTATATCGATATAATCTTGTACAAGATATTGATTGTTATCAGTAGTGATAGCATCATAATTAAACAAGGTGTTATCTTGCTGTACAAATAAATACTTATTTAAAATTTGCTGCCACTTAGAGTGATCTACCACTTTAATAGAGCTGTCATCTTTATTATTCCAATAGCTCCAAACACGATGAGGCTCTGCAAGAATAAAACTTTTAGCACTAGAGTGTGATAGTAATAAAATTAATGCAATAATTGCTAATGTGTGGCGGACATTAGTAAATAAGTATCCTACTCTCATTTTTATAAACTCCATTTGCTGAAAACATTATATTATTAATCTTAATAGTATAATTTTTATTTAGCACATAATTTTTATATTTATCTCTTTAAGCAGTCTTAGACATTTAACCATAAAGTATGCTATAATTAATATCATGATTTCCTTTCTTAGTAGAAATAATAATATTTTTTACTAAAACTATAGCGCTACCCGTTAATACGTAGACACTTTTAGTAGTTACTTATATCATATGATAACTAGCAATAGTTATTAACCATAGTATCTTTTAATGTCTAAATCATAGCGAGCAGTGCTATAGGACGGACAAAGGATTTTTATGAATAAAAACAGAAAAGTACAAAATGGAGACGTGCGGTATAAGAATAGCGGCTACAATAACGAAAAGCCTACACCGCAAAATAGAACACGTTCTGATTTCACGCCTAAAAGAAGAATTAGCAAGCCTGCTAAACAATCAAAAAAGTATGCTGATAGCCAAGCTCACCTACACAAACCTGAAAAAAATAAAAATAATCGCAAAGTTAAAGGTTTTATACATCCCAAATTAGACACTGCGGTAAAAGTACGTAATTTTACACATGGAATCATAAATGGTTGTAATGTTATACAAGAAAATATACTTGTAGACTTTGATAGAGCTAAAAAACAAATTGCACTGCTAAAAGATGAAGTTGAACACTTAGCTAAAGAAATTCAAATAGCTAATAGTAGTGAAATTTTAAATAATTTAAATATAAACTTTACAACTCTAGAAGAACTACAAGATCCATCTATAGATATAAAAGCCTTAACCAAAAATCATATAAAAAACGCACAAAATATTATAAAAGAGCTATATAAAGAAATTCAAGACACTAAGTATATAAAATATAACAAACCAAAAATAATCTTGCTTCTAAGGTATCTACTTGAATGCTTTAAATCTCTCTTTATCTCTCTATCTAAAGCAACAGATAACCAGATGCAAGATAAAGACAATCTTGCAGATAAGAGTCAGCAAAACTTACATATAGAACAAGATGACAAAGAAAATGACCTTTTTTTTGATGATCTAAATGAATCAAATAAAGATACATATAATGACCTAGAAGCCACAGAATCAACCATAGATACAGATAATTTAGAAGAAGATGGAGTGTATTTAGATACTATAGAACATACAGATAATGGCTTATCTCAGACTATCAATATAAGCAATTCCGAACTAATAAATTACGGTAATACATGTTGGCTAAATTCAGCTGTTAAACTATTATATGTTATGTACTACGATGATATAAAAAGAAAAGCAGAAGAAATACTTAAAAAACCACAAGTTAGCAAACAAGAAAAACAACTATATACATCAATATTACAATTATTTAACAAACTTAAGACACAAGAAGATGCATCTACAGAAATTTCACGCTTTTTAGCGTACATGTTTCTCTATGGCAGAGACATTGAATATACTAAGAAGAAGAATCCTGCTATTGAAAATATATACGGTTTAATTAAAGATATAGACTTTAGAGCTACAATAGATCCAAATAACAAAAATAACGAAATTGTAGATTTAGATCTTAATTCTGTTAGACAATGTTCAGCTGATGAGTTTATTGAACATTTTATAGATCTTATGGAGCTTAATAACGATTCTAACTCTTTAGGAGAAATCGATCTTGAGGAACGCTACCTAAATAAAGATGTACTAAATAGCATTGGTCTTGCTGATACTGAAAAACCTAAAGCAATAAAAAGAAATAAGGTAGACGAATATAGAAGCAATTTAATTGCTATTAATACTGAAAATCTACAGGAAACTGATACCAATAAAGACGATTTAATAAGGATGTTATCTGATGATAGCAATACAAGTGATTTTTCTAAAGAAGAAAAACAAAAAATAATTACTTTCCTTTCCACAAATGATATAGATAGCAAGAAAGGATTAGTTAACGTTGCCTATACAAGAAAATTTACAGCAAATATAGAACAACTGAACACTGTTACAGTAAACTTGCAAGCAGCTACAGCGCAAAATAGTTTTATAAAAAATAAAAAAGTATTAAATAAACTATTTAATAAGAATTATCCATACATAATTTTTAATGTATTAAATCGTAGTGATAACAAAATGTATCAAGTAACAGCTAGAGCGATATCTTGTGCGGCTCATGTGGGTTCGAGAATGACATCTGGGCACTATATCGCCTGCAGTATAGATGAAAACAACCAAGTAACAATACACAATGATAGTGATAACTATAAACTACCAGCAACAAAAAGTTTACAAAGATTTGTTAAACAAGAAGGTTTTACCCCTATAGTAATAGGATATGCAGTCACAGATAAGCGACTTATAGGCTAGAGGAGCAACCCAAATTTCGTGTTATTACTAAATTTAGTTGTAAAAAAAGGTAGCTTTATTTTAGTAGCTGGATTTTAATAGGTACGATTTATGAACACTACCTAATATTTCAAGGTTACTTTTTTTTATCACAAAGATCAGAGATGTACATCTGAAATGCATCTTTTATTGGAAAATCTTCTATTTTACTAGCATATATCTTAGCTTCTTCATCTGAATACCTTGCTTTTATTAAATCGTCATAAGCTTTCTTAAAAGTATCCTTTTTATCCTCAGCATCAAGAAATCCCTTAAGTCTATCGTCATCAGTTATGTCTGTAGTATTGACTAAGACAGCCTCACGAGCAAAATCATTAGCTTCATCAACTATAACAAAATCTCCTGTTTCGTATGTCTCTTCTATTTCTTGAACAGGTTCATATCTAGTTGTTGTCGTAGTCGTAAGGACACTAACATCCGCTGGACTCATTTGATCAAGAATATCTGACTCTGTTCCTCCAGGTACTTTATTCTTCACTGGTTGCTTTGTTACCACTCTCCCTGATGCAGTTGTGCCTTCTTCTATGTCATTTACTGGTTTATTAGATGTATGTGTTTCTATTTTTAATACTTTGCTTCCTTCAACATATTTTGGCATGATTATTAACTCCTTATATAAATCTACCAACTAGGCAATGCACACTTTAAATATTATAGTTTAAAATAATGCATCACATTTTAAGATTAGCACGGAAAATAGCAAAAATCAAAGTATAAAATATTATGTATAATCACTTACTGAAAACTCGCACTTCCAACATATTTAGCTATAGCACTGCTCGCTATGATTTAGACATTAGGAGGGTCTATGGCTAATAACTATTGCTAGTTATCATATGATATAAGTAACTACTAAAAGTGTCTACGTATTAACGGGTAGCGCTATACTTAGCTATCTAAGAGTAAAATGCCTTTTCTGATAATTGTATTGATTTCGACTAGACTCCATGTAGTATCATTTATAAGATGAGCATAAGATATTATATTTTGTTCGCTATTATCAAGATTATGAATGCTTTCTAATATGATTTCTTTAAATAGTTGAAGATTATCTACATATGGATTTTCTATATTATGGATTAGTAAATTTCTTTTTTCATCATTCAAATTTGCTAATGCTTTCGATATTACAATTATTTTATATCCGTAAGAGTTAATTGAGCTAATTTGTTCTTCTGATAAAGTATCAATGGCTGCTGGAACAGAAGCTATTGCAGTTGCAGGAGTTATTGTGCTAGATTGCACTATTGCTAAGTTATTATTTAATTGCTCAGTTAAAGTGTCTCGGTATTCTGATGAAATGTAAAAAACATGATTGTTATTACGCGATTTAAAATTATAGATTACAATGTTTTTTGTGTCAGTCTCTATACTATCTAAATAAAAACCTTTTGCTATAACTCTATCGAGACTTGTTTCATCTATTGTTCTATATAAAGAGCTTATAGTTTTTGCAACCTTATCTACCCAAGAGTTGAAAATAGAGGAGTTTACATCTACGTTAGGTTGATTATTTACATTAGTTAATCTATTTATTCTAGCATCGAGCGTCTCTATTTTTAGTATCTGTGATAAAACTTGGTTATTTAAGTCTAATCCAGAATAGTCTTCATCAGCAGTAATTTTTTTTCTGGTTTGCTCATTTTTAAAAATGTAGTACATGCGATTACGCCAAGATCCTGTTTCGCTTATAAAAAATTCTTTGTCTATTAATTTATCTAATGCCTCATTAGAAAATACATTAACTAGATTTCTAGTTGCTATTATTTTCTCTATAATTCTATTATTAATTCCAGCATCAAAGTCTTGTTGTCTGTTTTGTTCTGTGCGTGTTCTTAACGCTGTATTTTCTTGGGTGTCTGCTATTACCTGTTGCGTATTAGAGATTCCATTTTGTAAATTTATATTTATATTCATTGTTGTTTTCAGTATATATTAAGAGTTTAAGTTGGTTTGTCATATGTTTTATCTCTTTTAGAATTGTTTGTGTACATATGACAAATAGTTATAAATTAGTTTATTTATCTTTTAGTTTATCAATATTTATTTGTTGGTCTACCATAATTATTTTATTAACGTCAAATCCCATAAGTTGAACCTTTTCTTTAAATTGTTGCACTATGGATTCATCTATTATAGGAGTTTTAGACAATAACCATAGGTATTCATGGCTATCTCCAGCTATAAATGCATACTGATAATTTTTATCTAGATAAAATATTATATAATCACCATACCAAGGTCCCCAAAAAGAAACTTTTAAATGTCCTGTATGATTATGCTTAGCAAAGATAGCTTTGCCACGAACCTCGTGATATTTATTATCTGCTAGCTTGATTCCTTTATTAACTATCTTAATAGAATCTCCTATAACTATATATTCTGCTGATACATTAGTTAACCCTTTCTCAAATCTATTATCAATTCTGGCGATTTCATACCAGTATCCAGCATACTTTTCTATATCAAAGTTATTAATAGGTTTTACTGGTATAGGGGTTGATTTACATGATAACAATAAACTTACAAAGAAAAACTGCAAAAAAAAAGTACGTTCCATATTAGAGCCCTTACTTGCTAATAATAGAGTAACTACAATTTATATAATTAGAGCGATGTTTTTTATACAGGAGTTAAATGAAAATGTAGATTTTATTTAGTCTTGAACCGCTTTACCTGCTAATTTTTTATCCTTCAGTAGTATTTTTTGATCTAATTTACGATAATTCTACAAAATACTCCCTCAAGTAAAAATTGATAATCAATTGCTTAAAACCTGTATTTTTAACCACTCTTGTATATAACGTCATACATCGACTTATTCAACTACTATAATAACATCAACTTAAAGAATGTTTATTTTTAAATTTTTTATATATAGATTATTAGCTATAATTAACTTGACAGATAGTGTGTTGATAACCAGACAACTCTATTTTTAGCTTGTTTTTTGTCGCTACGCTATGAGGAGGGTAGGAAAATGGAAAAAAAGTAGGTGATTTAGCTGTAGGGTATTGGCACTTTTTAGATGATGGACGCATCCAATGTGATTTATGCCCAAGGGAGTGTAAATTACGTGATGGTCAATCTGGACTTTGTTTTATTCGTAAAAATACTAATAAAACTATGGTGCTTACCAGTTACGGTAGGTCTAGCGGTTTTTGTATTGATCCTATAGAGAAAAAACCTTTAAATCATTTCTTACCTGGAACCCCAGTACTTTCTTTCGGTACAGCTGGTTGTAATCTGGCATGTAAATTTTGTCAAAATTGGGATATGAGTAAATCTCGAGAAATAGACACCCTAGCAGATCAAGCTCTTCCTAATGATTTAGCTGATAAGGCGGTTAGTTTAAATTGTCGCTCGTTAGCATTTACCTATAATGATCCTGTTATATTTTTAGAGTACGCTATTGATGTTGCTCAGGCGGCTCATGATAAAGGCATTAAAGCTGTAGCTGTATCAGCTGGTTATATATGTCAAAAACCTAGAGAAGTATTCTTTAAGTATATGGACGCTGCTAATATAGATCTAAAAGCTTTTACGGAAAGTTTTTATAAAAAAATATGTGGTGGTTCGCTGCAACCAGTACTTGAAACCCTAAAATATTTAAAAGAAGAAACCAATGTTTGGTTTGAAATTACTAATTTAATAATACCAGATGAAAACGACTCAGAGGCAGAGATAAATAACATGTGCCAGTGGATTGTAGAAAATTTAGGCTGCGGTGTACCAATCCATTTTACTGCTTTTCACCCAGACTGGAAAATGCAAAATCATGATCACACTCCGGCACAAACCCTTAAAAAAGCAAGAGAAATAGCCTTAAGTTATGGCATAAAATTTGCTTACACTGGTAATATAATAGATGAAAATGGTAATAGCACCTGGTGTCATAATTGTCATAAATTACTTATAAGAAGAAGATATTATGAAATTTTAGAATGGCATATAAATCACAATGTCAATAATGAAGCCAGCTGTAGCAATTGCGGAACTCGTGTTGAAGGAGTTTTTGAGGCTAATCATGGTGATTGGGGAACTAACAGAGTTCCGATAAGAATAATGATGTAAACCTATTGATACTGTAGCTGTTATATATGA
This sequence comes from Candidatus Gorgonimonas leptogorgiae, assembly GCA_929200515.1. Lineage (GTDB taxonomy): Bacteria > Pseudomonadota > Gammaproteobacteria > Pseudomonadales > Endozoicomonadaceae > CAKMZJ01. Next base: position 11,569 of record CAKNAD010000067.1, read on the forward strand.
AAATGCTAAGTTTCAGGGCTAAAGAAAAAGATATAAGAAAATAATAAGATTAAATTAGCTGAATATATGAACTTTGCGCCAATAGAAATGTCTATCTATTCACGGTTAGCGTTTTATAATCATAATATACGCCTTTTCATTAAATCTAAAATTGTAACTTCCTTCGATACCTAAAGGAATTAGTTTTACAACATTTTTTAATAAAAAATATAGTAGGGATATAAAATATGGTATACAGCAATACAATGGGTGCAACAGGTACAACAGGTACAAACTTTAACCTCCTTTTCGATATAATGAATGGTACAAGTAATAGTACAAGCAATAGTACAAATATAAACCATCTCCCCCCAGAAATGAAGCTAGAAATATGTAAGCATTTAGATAGCACCTCTATAAAACAACTGAGGCTTACTGATAGAACTATTAGCCAGTTAGTAGGTGTTGATACGATCAAAAAGAAAATACAGTTAGAAAAAAAAGTTGCAAGAGAATTTTTAGAAA